>CALKQT010000092.1 GCA_937990735.1 uncultured Campylobacter sp.
GCGAAATTTGATCGGTAAGATGTGTGTAAGATTAAGACGCGGCAGTTAATTTTTATTATTTTGGCTTCTTGTATTTGCATATGGTAAAAGTGATAAAAAAATGCGTAAAATTTAGCCTAAAAGTAACTATAAAAATTTGTTTTATGCTTTAAAATTTAGTTTATTTTATTCAAATAGCCATAAACGCTACTTCTGCTTCGCCGATATTAATGACCTCGCCTTTGCGCGTCATCACGCCTAGGCCGTGCTCCATATCCCGCGAACAGCTAAACTCAAAGCCGATTTTCGCGCCGTCTAGGATATAGATATTTTGTAGCTCCAATAGTTCGCTAAGCTCCTGCGGCGTGCTGATGCCTGGCATGAAATCGCTTTTCGTCTCGCTCGGATAGTCGTAAATTTTCTGCCATTTTGGGTAGTTTTTTAAAATTTCAGCTAAGATGCCCGTTAAAATTTCTTCCTGATTTTGCTTTAAAAACTCGATTGCGTTTGAGCGCATACGGCTTGACTCGTCCGTCTCTTCGCTGTCTTCATCTAAAAAGGTGCAGCAAAACTCGCCTTCTTGCTCTAAAGCTTTACCGAAATACTCCAGCCGCAGCGGGAAACTAAAGTCCTCGTATTCTTCATCTTCAAATTTAGGAAAAATTTTAGGCTCCGCAAGATGTGCATTAAAAAACTCCGCGACCTTTGGGCTACGGGTGAAAAGGTGCTCCTCATTCGCTTCGTAGCTTTTGCGCAAAAATTTAAGCGCCTCCTGCTCCGCTCCGCACTCCAAGCAGCATTCGCCCTTATAATAATCGCTCACACAGGGCGGATTTTCATTACTTCTGGTATGCTTGTCCATCTCGCTTAGCCAGCGCAGCATATTTGAGGCGTCGCCCGCCCATTTGTACTCATTCACCATGCGCGCCGCGTAGATGTATGAGGCATAGACGCGGTTTTTCTCATCGTCCGTCTCCACCCATTTTGCCTCGATAAAGCGGATAATCTCCGCCTTTGTAATCTAGGATTTTTTAAGCAGCGATCTATCTAAGAAGATGCCGATCTCATCCACTATTTTTGCGCGTCCATTGCTACTCCTTTATAAATTTTTTGCCGATCTGCCTTACGGTCTGAAAATGATCGCCGAATCTTTTTCTATCTTTTTAAAATTTTATCCATATTGACGCCATTTTGATCTAAAATTTTACCTTGCTCGTTTCTTTGCTTGAGCTGTCCGCACGCCGCACTGATATCTAGCCCCTTGCTCTGGCGGATCGTACAGGTAATACCGTGCGCGCATAGATAGTCTTGGAATTTCACCATATTTTCGGGGCTTGGTCTGCCAAAGCTCGAGCCTTCGTGCGGATTAAAATAGATCAGATTTACTTTTGCGCGGATGCCGTGCAGAAGCTTCACTAGCGTTTTGGCATCGCTTGGGCGATCGTTTACGCCATCGATCATTAGGTATTCAAACATCACGCGCTTTCGCAGATCGATTGGGAACTCGCGCACCGCCTGCATGATCGATGCGATATTGTAGGCGCGATTTATCGGCATTAGTTTTTCACGCAGTTTGTCATCCACTGCATGCAGTGAGATCGCGAGCAGCACGCCAAGATCCATTTCGCCAAGCTTTTTTATCTGCGTAGAAAGTCCGCTCGTACTTATCGTTTGGCGACGCGGCGCTATGGCGAGTCCGTCGTTTTCTTTTAAAATTTGCACGGCTTTGGCAACGTTGTCTAGGTTATTAAGCGGTTCGCCCATACCCATATATACGACATTGACGCGGCGCTCGTATGGGATCGCGTTCATTTTCTTGATGAGCCAAATTTGAGCCACGATCTCGCCTGGAGTTAAATTTCGTACGTAGCCACCTTTTGCTGTCAGGCAGAAGCTACAGCCAATTTTGCAACCCACTTGCGAACTTACACAGATTGAGTAGCGCGCGTGTCTTATGATTTTTTCGTTTTTATCTCGCAGCTCATCCTTCATCGGTAGCAGGACACTTTCTATCGTCTTGCCGTCTTTGAGAGCGAAAAGGTATTTGATACTGCCGTCGCTACTTGTTTCGGATCTGATGCATTTAAGCGGGTCTAAATAAAAATTTTGAGCTAAGCTTTGACGGATCTCTTTTGGTAGATTTAGCATTTGTGCAAAGTCATCCACGTTCTTTTTGTAAATCCATTCGTAAATTTGCTTGGCTCTAAATTTTGGTTCGACGAAATTTTTAAGCTCTTTCATCGTAAAATCAAAGATATTTTTCAAATTAATGCCTTAGTTTTTAGATATTTAGTTAAATTTTCTTTTGCAGCGGCGTGATTTTTTAAAAAATCTGCGTGAGCATTTGAATCGCAGAAATTCGTCGCACAAAAAATTCCGTAAGCGGGAATTTGAAATTTTTGCGCCGTCTTGAGAACCGCAAAAAATTCCATATTTTCTAAAAAATAACCTCGTTTAAAGAATTTTAGCGCGGATTTTTTATCGGTCGTAATAAAATTTGAGCTATTAGTTATTGTTTCATATGAAACATCGGCAGAATTCCTAGCTATAATTTCATAGCTAATCGGAGAGTATGAAAGCTCATAAAGCGCCGATATCTCGCAGTTTGCAGCCGATCTGCTTTCATAAATTTTTAGAATTTTACCCTCTTTGTATAACCCTGCAGAACCCACGAAAATGATCTCGCTCGGCAAGCTTTGTCTATTTTCACATAAAAATTTAGTCAAATTTATACTCATATCCACTAGACCTACGCCCATGGGCAGGGCAAAATCAAAAATTTCATTTCGTCCGGCAGAGATTATCATTTACGCATTCACGCTTTCATTATTTTTCACTAATCATAGCAAAATGACGATAAATTTAAGGCTAAATTTTGAAATTTTTTCGTCGTAAAGTATCAGGTGAAATTAAAATCAATTTAAGCAAATATCTATGAGAGCTGTACTCTTACCTTTCATAATGGTAGCAGTGCAGGTGGCGGGTAGAAGATGTAAAAGTATCATAAAAAAGCTTATGATTTAGCTAAAACGAATAAATTTTATCTAAGCAAAAACGATGCTTGCAAAAAACTTGCAAGATAATAAAGGCTGAAATAAAATTAATTGTTTGGTCGCTTTGACAGCTAAGTTTCAACCCCACGGTATAAACCTGACTAAATTTACAGTCTCACTTCAATATTTTGTTCTCGCAAATACGCTTTTAGTGCCTTGATTTCGATTTCTCTGAAGTGAAAAATTGACGCTGCCAAGCATGCGTCCGCGCCCGCTAAAAATGCGTCTTTGAAGTGCTCCATTTTACCCGCACCGCCGCTTGCGATCACAGGGATATCAAGCGCGCTAAAAATCCGCGTCAAATTTAGCTCAAAGCCGTTTTTAACGCCGTCGCAGTCCATCGACGTGAGCAAAATTTCGCCCGCACCGCGCTCCTGCGCCTCTTTCGCCCAAGCAAGCGCATCCCTGCCGGTATCCAGCCTACCGCCGTTTATAAACACACTATAGCCGCAAGGCTCGCCGTTCCCAGTTAAAATTTCATCCTGCGGAGCGCGTAAAATTTTGCCAAAATTTCGAGTCTCACTGCCTAAATTTGTGTCTGGATTTCGCATGTCGCCGTGTAAATTTCCGGTTGAATTCCTCGCCGCGCCATATAAATTACCGCGCGAAATTTCACTAGAATTTCGTTTTGCGTCGATCGCGACCACGACGCACTGCGAGCCGAATTTATTTGCCGCTTCGTCTATCAAATTTGGATTTTTTATCGCGGCTGAGTTGAGGCTGATCTTGTCGCAGCCCACGTTTAGCAGGTGTGAGATATCGTCGATCGTGCGGATACCGCCGCCTACTGTTAGCGGGATAAAAAGCTCGCGCGCGACCCGCTCCACGACATCCACGATCGTATCGCGCCCCAGGTGTGATGCTGTGATATCGAGGAAGCACAGCTCGTCCGCGCCCTCCTCGTTGTAGCGTTTGGCTATCTCGACTGGATCGCCAGCGTCCACGAGACCTACGAAATTTACGCCCTTTACCACGCGTCCGTCTTTGACGTCTAGGCACGGGATTATGCGTTTTGCAAATCTATTCAAAGCAGCTCTTTAAAATAAAATTTTTTATGATTTTAGCCAAATTTTACTTAACATAATGACTTTATAAGTAAAATTTGGCTAGACTCTCGCGATGATTAGGGCGAAAAAAGAGTTCGGGCAAAATTTTTTAAAAGACGAGGCCATTTTAAGCAAGATCATCCAAGCGATTCCCGAGAGCGTACAGAATGTCGTTGAAATCGGGGCTGGCTTAGGTGATTTAACTCGCAAGCTTTTGGAATTTCATAGATTAAAAAGTTTCGAGATAGATGAAGATTTATATCAAATTTTAAGCGCTAAATTTGCCCAGCAGATCGCTAACGGCGAGTTTGAGCTCGTTTTGGGCGATGCTTTGCGGATTTGGCAGCAGCGGGGTCTTGAGCGCGGCGAGTATTTTTTAGTCGCAAATTTGCCCTACTACGTCGCTACAAAGATGATTTTGCAGGCGATCGACGATGAGTTATGCAGCGGATTTTTGGTGATGATCCAAAAGGAGGTCGCTTTAAAATTCTGCGCTAGAGTCGGGCAGAGCGATTTTAGCGCTCTTTCGATCCTGGCCGATCTTGCGGGCGGTTGCGAGCTTCTATTTGACGTTGAGCCTGGCTGCTTCGAGCCTGCGCCGAAGGTAACTTCGTCGGTGATCAGGCTCGTAAAGGGCAAAAATTTCAAGCCCGGTGCCGAGGAAAGCGCGGAGAGTCTCGGCGTAAAAAGTTGCGCTCAGCTCCAAAGTCTCGATGAATACGAGAAATTTAAAAGCTTTTTGCGCGTATCTTTCAGCGCGCCGCGAAAGACGCTTATTAAAAATTTAAGCGCAAAATTTGATAGAGGCTTAGCTGAAGAGATCTTTTTAAATTTGAAAATTCCGCTCACGGTTCGGGCACACGAGTTAAATTCCACCCTTTTTTTAGAAATTTTTAAAAGCTTAAAGGTAAAAGATGGAAAAAAACAGAAATGAAAACGGCGTCGAACGACTCAAAAAAAGCAATCGCTACAAAAAACGCAAGGAAAATCTGAAAAAATCTATCGCGAGTGAGGGCTCTGCGGGCGGCGCGGAATACGGCGGCGAGCACGAAAATGGCTCCCGCAAAAATAAAGGTGCGAAAAACGGACAAAATTCCGCTCGTTCAAAGGGTTCAAAAAACGGCTCTCATAAGGGATCAAATTCTACAGGAGGCTCGTCAAACGGCAATTCGAACGGTGCAAGTGGTGCATATTTCGAAGGCGTATATTCAAAAAGCAACGAAAACGGTGCGAGCGGTTCAAATTTAAATCGCGACGGCCGTGCAAAACCAAGCGGCAATAACGTAAAAAGCGCAAATTCTAGCTCTATAGAAGATACAAATTCTTCGGACTTGCAGAAAAAGAAAAAGCACAAAAAGCGCTCAAATATGCCAAAGAGCCTTACGGGCAACGAGCCGTGGCAAAAGGCGATGGATGATGCGATCGCGCAAAATAAGCTGATCCACGAGGAGCGCCTACATCCGCTTAAAAACGCTAATCGCAGCGATGAGACGGTGCGTATCACGCCGCTTGGCGGGCTGGGCGAGATCGGCGCGAATATGACCGTTTTTGAGACCAATACGAGCGCGATCATCGTAGACGTGGGCATGAGCTTTCCCGAGGAGAGTATGCTTGGCGTGGATATTTTGATCCCAGATTTTGACTACGTTCGCAAGATAAAAAACAAGATCAAAGGCATCATTATCACCCACGCGCATGAGGATCATATCGGCGCGATGCCATATTTTTTCAAAGAATTTCAATTTCCGATCTACGCTACGCCGCTTCCCTTGGGGATGATAAGCAATAAATTTGAAGAGCACGGTCTTAAAGCCGAACGCAGCTACTTCCGCCCCGTGCAGAAGCGCCAGCTCTATCAGATCGGCGATTTTGAGGTCGAGTTTATCCACATAACGCACTCGATTATCGATGCAAGTGCGCTTGCGATCACAACGAAAGCAGGCACGATCATCCATACGGGCGATTTTAAGATCGACCACACGCCGATCGACGGCTATCCGACCGATCTGAACCGCCTAGCTTATTACGGCGATCGCGGCGTTATGCTTTTGATGAGCGATAGCACAAACTCGCACAAAGAGGGGATCACAAAGTCCGAAAGCTCGGTAGGGAAGACCTTTGATACGATATTTTCAAGCTGTAAGGGGCGCGTGATAATGAGCACCTTCAGCTCAAACATCCACCGCGTCTATCAGGCTATTGAGCGCGGCGTAAAATACGGCCGCAAGGTTTGCGTCATCGGGCGAAGCATGGAGCGAAATTTATTTACCGCGATGGAGCTTGGCTACGTAAATTTAGACAAAAAAATCTTCGTCGATGCCGATCAGGTCTCCAAATACCCCGATAATGAGGTTTTAATCGTTACTACCGGCTCGCAGGGCGAGACGATGAGCGCGCTGTACCGCATGGCGACGGACGAGCACAAATATATCAAGATCAAATCTACCGATCAGGTGATCATCAGCGCCAAGGCGATCCCCGGCAACGAAAGCAGCGTATCGACCGTGCTTAATTATCTGTTAAAAAGCGGCGCAAAGGTCGCGTATCAGGACTTCAGCGAGATACACGTAAGCGGACACGCCTCAATCGAGGAGCAAAAGCTCATGCTGCGCCTGATAAAGCCGAAATTTTTCCTACCCGTGCACGGCGAGTACAACCACATCGTAAAGCACAAAGAGACCGCGATGGAGTGCGGCATCGAGGAGAAAAATATCTATCTGATGAACGACGGCGATCAGATGGAGGTTTGCGAAAAATATCTGAAGCGTGTCAAGACCGTCAAGACGGGCAAGGTATTCATCGACAATCAGATCAACAAGCAGATCTCCGACGAGATCGTCAAGCACCGTCAAAATTTAGCCGATGCGGGCGTCGCGGTCATCATCGCGCAGATCGACAAAAACGAAAAGAGGCTCATCCAGACGCGCGTCATCACCTACGGGCTCGTCGCCGATAATCAAACGGCGCACTTTACCAAGGAGATGCAGGGCATCATCGAGCAGTTTTTAGCAAATTTAAAAGATGAAATTTTGCTCGATCACTGGGCGCTGGAGGGCAAGATCCGCCAGGCCGTGCGAAAGCATATCTTTAGAAAGATCAAAAAATATCCGACCATAGTGCCGGTGATTTATTTGATGTAAGCGAGGCTAAATTTAGCGCGCAAGGGGGCGGCTTTGATCTGCGGCGGGCGAGTGAAATTTTATGGCGTCGGTTAGCTCTCGGGCGTGAAATTTTGCGACGTAAGCAGGCTTTGCAGCGTTGGAATTTCAAAGCGGCATTAGCAGGTCTTGCAGCGCGAAATTTTAAAGCGGCAAGTAAAATTTGAGCGTAAATTTCGGCGTAAAGTAAAATTAAAAAGCGTCTAACAAGCCCGCGGAGAGCGGGTAGGACGGCGCGCGATTTTGTAGATTAGAATTTTATGGCGTAAATTTTAAAGGTGCGAAATTTCGACTAGCGCAAATTTAAGCGCGGCGCAAAGAGGCATGAAATGAAAGTAAATTTTAAAAAGAAGGTTGAATGAGTGAAATTTTAGATACGGCACGAGAGGTGCTGAGGCTCGAAGGAGCGGAGCTTTTGCGGCATGCGGAGCTTATCGGCGACGAAATTGAGCGAGCCGTAAACTTGATCCTTGCTTGCAAGGGCAAGGTGATCGTTACCGGCGTGGGTAAGAGCGGCCACATAGGCGTTAAGATCGCCGCGACGCTTGCCAGCACCGGCACGCCGTCGTTTTTCGTCCACCCTACCGAGGCGCTGCACGGAGATTTGGGCATGATCGGCAAGGACGATATGGTGCTTGCGATCAGCTTTAGCGGCGAGAGCGAGGAACTGGTTAGAATTCTGCCTCACCTCAAACGCTTCGGCGTGAAGATCATCGCGATGGCGCGCGATAAAAACAGCTCACTCGGTAAGGTTGGCGATGAGTTCATAAGCCTAAATATCGTCAAAGAGGCCTGCCCGCTAGGCGCCGCGCCTACGGTTTCTACAACGCTAACGCTTGCGTTAGGAGATGCGTTAGCGATCTGTTTGATGAGACAGCGCAGATTCGGTAAAGAAGATTTTGCAAATTTCCACCCGGGCGGAAGCCTCGGCAAGCGGCTTTTCGTCAAAGTAAAAGATGTGATGCAAAGTAAAAATTTACCGGTTATAAAGCATAACGCCAGCTTAAAACAAGCCATCGACGTTATGACGCACGGAAAGCTCGGCACTGTTTTGTTAGTGGACGAAAAAGGCGCGCTCGAGGCGATCCTAAGCGACGGCGATCTGCGCCGAGCACTGATGCGAGAGGATTTTGACATCAATGACGGCGCGCTAAAATATGCCACTAAAAATCCTAAAATGCTGGACGATAAAAATATGCTCGCAATAGACGCGCTAAATTTGATCGAGCAATTCAAAATTCAAGTCCTGCCCGTAGTCGAAAATGGCGTGCCCGTGGGGATCTTGCATATCCATGATCTAACGAGCTTGGGGCTGAAATAATGCAAAAGATGCGTCTGAATAAATTTATCTCCCATAACACCGCCTACTCACGCCGTGAGGCGGACGAGCTGATCAAACAGGGCAGGGTTAGCATTAACGGCCGCGTCGTTAGCGATTTCATCGAGGTTAGCGGCGAGGAGAAGATCCGCATCGGCTCGCGCCTTATAAAGCCCAAGACGGAATTTACGATGATTGTTTATAACAAACGCAAAGGCGAGTTAGTTACTAAAAAGGATGATCGCGGCAGGCGGACGATTTACGATAGCTTGCCTGAGGGATTTAGTAGATTTGTTAGCGTGGGGCGTTTGGATTTCGCAAGCGAGGGGCTTTTGCTGCTAACCGATGCACCCGTGATCGCTACGGCGCTGATGAACAGCGACATCGAGCGAGAGTACTATCTAAAGGTAAAAGGCGAGGTGGGGGGTGAGGTCGTAACGGCAATCCGCGAAGGCTTTTTCGCCGCAGACGCAAGCAAGGGCGCGCACGCCAAAAGCAAGATCAAATCGATGGAATTTAAGCCCTTTTTGGGCTACCGCATAATGCCTAGCAGCGGCGGTTACACGAAAATAAAAGCGATCATTAACGAGGGGCAAAACCGCGAGCTGCGTAGATTTTTCGGCTATTTCGATCTGGATGTCGTGGAGCTTAAGCGCACGGCATTCGGCAGAATGACGCTTGGAACGCTAAAGCCTGGCAAATGGCGCTATTTCGATCAGAGTGAATACGAAGATCTGCGCGATTTTTTGAAAGAAAACAAAATCCGCTATTAAATTTAAGGAGGCGAAATGAGTTCAAAGACGAATGCCGCGCGCGTACTGGACGGTCTGAAAATCCCTTATGAGATTAAAGAATACGCGGTTGATCTTTTAAATTTAGATGCGGTACACGTGGCAAACAGCGTGAGCGAGCCGATCGAGCGGGTCTATAAAACGATAGTTTGCACGGCGGATCACGAATATGTCGTAACCTGCCTGCAAGGCGATCTAAATCTCGATCTCAAGGCGCTCGCGCACATCTGCGGTGCGAAGCGGTGCGAGCTGATGGATTTGAAGGATTTGCAAAAAATCACCGGCTACGTCAGGGGTGGCTGCTCGCCGCTTGGGATGAAAAAACACTTCCGCACCTTCATCGACGAGCGAGCGCTAACGCAGGAGAAAATTTACGTTAGCGCAGGCGTGCGCGGAAAACAGATCGCTCTCGCGCCGAAGGATCTCGCCCGTGCCGCAGAAGCGCAAATTTGCAAAATAACGCATGACTAACGTGGCGTTACTTTTGTCGCCACTTGCGTAAGTAACGCCGCCGGCAAGCTGACCAAAATTTGCACTGCGAAATTTGAGGCTTTTAAATTTTGCGTTGCACCACTTGCCAAAATGATTCGCTACATGGCAAAAATACAAATCAAATTAATTTCGTAAAATTTTATTATTGAAATTCTAAGTACCGCGCGCCGCAAATATCTTAAACGAGATGACGAGCATGTGGGGAACTAAGCAAGCCTATTTTAAAAGTGCATACTTTATGTGCGATCTGTTTTATTCACTATTATTTTAGACTCACGGCGTTTAGAGTCGTTTGCGATGAAATTTTAAAATTTCATCGCAAATTTTCTATATCTCGCGCCTATTTTTTGAAAAGTTCAGATACGTTCGGGGCTTGCTTTTCTTGCTCGCTAGCGGCGAAAAATTCCGCTTTAGCGAAGTTGAAAACGCTGGCAATGATGTTAGTAGGAAACATCTCGCAGGCGTTATTATAAACCGTAACGGCGCCGTTATAAGCGCGGCGTGCGGCGCTAATCTGCTCCTCACACTCGCCTAATGCGTTTTGCAGCTTGGCAAACGATTCGTTAGCTTTGAGGTTTGGATACGCCTCCACCGCAATGCGGATCTGTCCTAAAAGAGCCGAAATTTCACTATTTAACTTAAATTTGTCCGCGTTAGAGGCCGCGTTGATCGCTTGCGAGCGAAGTTCGCTAACGCGCGTTAGCACGGCGTTTTCGTGGCTCATATATTCGCGCGTAGCGCTAACTAAATTTGGGATGAGGTCGTAGCGCTTTTTAAGCTGCGTATCGACGGTGGAAGCGATATTTCTCACCTGGTTGCGCTTAGCGATGAACGAGTTATAAACGCCCACTAACGCCAAAACTAACAAAACTATGACGACTAATAAAATCAAAGCTGCATTCATTTTCTCTCCTTTTGAAGTATTTCAATTAAAAATAAGAATATTTAGCTATACTGCCGTTTCTTTATTTGTGTCAAGGTAGCTCAGCTGGTTAGAGCGCTGGTCTCATAAGCCGGAGGTCGAGAGTTCAAGTCTCTCTCTTGACACCATCTTTAATCCTTTTAAGAGCCGCAACGGCGCCCCAAAAAGTTCGAGATTATATCTTACTTATACTTGAAAAATAATGAAAATTAGCAAAAGTATAAAATTTATTTTGCAAGCAAAACCTCCGAAACGATCAAATTTTAAATAATTTTACTGTGTTAAATTCCTCATTAAATGCTCATAATTATAAATATATTTCGCCCGCCTTAAAATGCAAAAGCTCATTTTATAGTATAATTTTCTCAAAAATACAAAAGGTCATCTATGCTTAAATATTTAGAGCTGGGCATTTGCGGCACCGATTTAAAGCCCTCGCATCCTTTTATTGGCTCGGCGATCAGGGGTGCTTTTGGATACGCTCTTAGAAAGGCGAGTTGTCCTTTCGTAAGTGCAAACTGCGAGAAATGCGATATATTTGGCGAATGCGCGTATAATGAATTTTTTGAAAATGTATCCGATACGCCAAATTTTAGGCTCGATATTAATCTTAATCAAAAGAGATTTGATTTTAAAATTTTACTTTTTGAGCATGCCGCGCGCTACCTGCCTCACGTCGCTATCGCTATTGCAAATATGCAAGAAATCGGGCTTGAGGTAAGTAGGCGCAAGTTTAAATTTTCAAATTTTACTCTAAACGGCGAAATCGTAGAGCCTAAATTTCTACTTTCAAATAAGCCTGAGCCGCTAAATTTCACGCCCGATTTTGCTGCGGGCGATTATGAAATTTCGTTTCTTACTCCGCTTCGTATAAAGCAAAAAAACGTCCTCGTCCGCCGCGAGATCGACTTTAAGTCCTTTATTCGCCAAATCGCTATGAGATTTGAGAACATAACGGGCGATGCTATAGATAAATTTGAGGTAAAATTTCGCCGCTTCGAGCAGGATTTGCACTTTTACGACATCAATCGCTACTCAAATCGCCAGCACACTAAAATGCAATTTGGCGGCGTGATCGGACAGATGCGAGTTTTTGGGCTTGATGAGCGCTCGGCAAAGCTTTTGCAACTGGCTCAAATTACCGGGGTCGGCAAAAGCACGGTTTTTGGGCTAGGCAAGATAAAGGCAGAGCGGATTTAAATTTCGCCGTGGATTGCGATGTGGAATTGAAATTGTGTCGCGAGTCAAGGAGCGGATAAATTTGCCGTGGATTACGGTATTGGTGCATTTTGCGCGATATCTACTAGCTAAATGCAATGACAAGGAGGCGTCATGTTTGATCTAAGTTTAGAGGATATTTTTACCGCAGGCGCCTTTGAATACGCGCTAAAAAGGCTAAAGCCCACGGCTTTGGGGCTTGACGGGCTTAATGCGGAGGATGTTTGTTCAGGCGAATTTTACGCTGAGCTAAAGAGCGAAATTTTTAGCCTTTCTTATTCGCCGCAGCCCTTAAAACGAGCCTTTATCCCAAAAGAAGCCAAACGAGCTTCGCAAGCTCGCCGTGCCCTCGCTAAAAGATAAATTTGTGCAAAATATCCTCACTCGCGAGCTTTCAGGCTATTTTGATAAAAGCTTTTCAAACCGCTCTTATGCTTATCGAAACGGCAAATCCTACGTCAATGCAATTTATCGCGCCCGCGATTTTTTTCAAATTTTCAGCTTCGCTGTCAAAACCGACATCAAAGATTTCTTTGAAAATATCGATCACGAAAAACTGCTTGAAATTTTACGCGAGAATATTCGCGACTCCCGTATCATTAGGCTCATCGAGCTTTGGATCAAAAACGGAATTTTTGAGCGCTTTGATTACCGCGCTCACGCAAAAGGCGTTCATCAAGGAGACGTCCTAAGCCCGCTGCTTTCGAATATCTACCTAAATCAAATGGATAAATTTTTAGAAAACTCGGGCGTAGAATTCGTCCGATACGCCGATGATTTCGTTATGTTTTTTGTTTCATATGAAGCCGCCGAGAGAGGGCTCGCGCGCCTGAAAGATTTTTTAAAAACCATAAGCTTATCTCTAAACGAAGCCAAAACCTCCATTCACGGAAAAGATAGCGAATTTGCCTTTTTGGGCGTAAGCTTTAAAGGCGCAAATTTAAGTATCGGCGAGGAAAAATTTAAGCGCATTCTAGCCAAACTCGCAAGCGCTGCCAAAAAGCAGGCGATAAGCCAAAGCGTAGAAAATTTAAACGCCTATGTGTATCATCTAAAAGCCATTTCACTTAAGCTTTTCTCGCTTTCGCAAAAAGATAGGTTTTGCTTGCATTTTGGCGAGGTCGTAACGAGCCTAATACGCAGATTTCTAAAAACCGCAGACAAGCGGACGCTAGCAGAAGCCCTAATCAACCTAAACTTCCCCTACGAGCTAGGCAAAACGGCTAGAAAGGCTAAAATTCTAACCTACTTCAAAAACGCCAAGCGCCCCGCCGTTAAATCCGTCCAAAACGCCCTTGAGGCTAAAAAGCGCGAATACCTAAAAACCTTCTCGCAAAGCTCAATTATCCACATCACGACGCCTTTTTACTTCCTCGCTCTGTCGCAAGGAAAGCTCGTGCTAAAAAGCAAAGGCGCTATCAAGCACAAATTCCCCATAAATCAAATCAGCCAGATCATCATCAACGCTCAGATTTCATTAAGTTCCGCCGTCATCAAAGAGTGCGCCAAAAAGAAAATTTTCATAAATTTTATCGACGAAAAGACTAATCTCAGCTACGCCACGCTCATTAGCGCGAATTCTGCCATACCCAAAACCGCCGCTTCGCAAATTTCGCTGCTAACTACCAAAAAATCGCTCCGCATCGCCCAGCAGCTCATCACCGGCAAGCTAAAAAATCAGATCAACTATCTAAAATATCTAGGCAAATACCATAAGAATCTAGGCGCCGAAATTAAAGCGATGCAAGAAATTTTAAAGCTTCGCGTCCCTGACGCCGCAAGCGTAAGCGAGCTTATGGGCTTTGAAGGAAGCGCCGCAAACTCCTACTGGCAGGCTATCGCAAAAGCGATCGACTACGAGTTTGGCTTTAGTGCGCGAGTGACGCAGGGCGCTACCGACGTCGTAAATTCCGCCCTAAACTACGGCTACGCGATCCTTTATTCAAAAATTTTAAAATCCATTGCCGCTGCAGGTCTGTCGCCGCACGTATCCTATCTGCACGCGCTTGATGAGCAAAAGCCCACTCTCGCCTTCGATCTCATAGAGGAATTTCGCGCCTTCATCGTCGATCGCGCCGTAATCTCGATGGTCAATAAAAACGAGCCCTTTGAGATAAAAGACGGGCTCCTATCTGTCGCAACCAGGCAAAATATCGCCAAAAACGTAAATGAAAAGCTCTTCGCTTGCACGCAGTACAGAGGCGAACAGCTAAAAGCGCAGGATATCATAGATAGGCAAGCCTACGCCTTAAAACGCGCCGTAACCCAAAACGAAAAATATAAGCCTTTCATCGGGAGATTTCAATGAATTTAATCATCTGCTACGACGTTTGCAAAACTAAGCGTCGCAACAAACTCGCCGCCTTGCTAGAAGGCTACGGGCTGCGGGCGAACTACTCGGTATTTGAGCTAGACGTCTCCGAGCGCGAATACGTCCTCATAAAAGATCGCATCGCCCGCATCATTGAGCCCAAAACCGACAAAGTTCTATTCTACCGCATATGCAAAACTTGTATGGCTAAAAGCGAGAGCCTAGGCGAAGGCGAGATCTTTCGTTCCCCTGGCACCTACGTCTAAGTCCCATTTTTAGGGATTTGATTTTCGGACTTTTTCAAATTCTAAAAGTCCGAATTTAGCGCACTTTTATATTCTATTAAGCTTCAAAATGTCCGCAAAGCTCAAATTTCGCTCGCGCCAAAAACCCTTTCTCGGACTTCAGCTATTTAGCCTATTTTAAAAGTCCCATTTTTAGGGCTTTTTACGTTTGCGGAATTTAGCAGAAATTCGAAAAAGCCTAAAATTTTAATTTTTGCGTTTAGATTTTCGGACTTTTGCGCTTGCGCAAAGACGCTTAAATCCACACTTTTAAGCCTGCCCTAAGCAAAAACCTCGAAATTTGAAATTAATTTTTCGCCTCTTTCTCGGACTTTTTCGCGTTTTGTGATATAATGGCGCTCGCAAATAGTTCTTTAAAAACTCATTGTCAATTTTAATGCGGTTTTTGGGCTATTTGATTAGAATTTCCCCGATCTAGGGGATTGAAACTCTAGGGTAACGGAAAAATCCATAAACTCCAAATCCTCAATTTGATTAGAATTTCCCCGATCTAGGGGATTGAAACTTAGGGAACGTGCTAACTCGTCCGCATAGTGTTTCACCGCTCGCATTTGATTAGAATTTCCCCGATCTAGGGGATTGAAACGTGGAATAATAGCATTAAAGCTAAAGTCCCTATCGCCCAACATTTGATTAGAATTTCCCCGATCTAGGGGATTGAAACAAAAATAGCTGTATTCAAAATACCTGCGTGCCATTTTATTATTTGATTAGAATTTCCCCGATCTAGGGGATTGAAACATTTTTCTATTTTTATTTTAAACTTACCCAGCTTGCTCGATTTGATTAGAATTTCCCCGATCTAGGGGATTGAAACCTAATCCGTTTTCCCCCTATATACCTGCCAGTCTCCTCCCTGAGATTTGATTAGAATTTCCCCGATCTAGGGGATTGAAACTGCTAGCCCAACTAGAATTAAACTACTGAATAGCATAGCTATTTGATTAGAATTTCCCCGATCTAGGGGATTGAAACGCACGAGGCTCGCCAACTGCGACGACAATACCGCCGTCATATTTGATTAGAATTTCCCCGATCTAGGGGATTGAAACAATTCAGCCGGAGCTGGATGGTTGGCAATGAAGAGTAGCTTCTTCATTTGTATTTGATTAGAATTTCCCCGATCTAGGGGATTGAAACAATAAAATTACGAACTTAAACGTAATTCTTTGGCAGGATATGATTTGATTAGAATTTCCCCGATCTAGGGGATTGAAACATTTCCTTGCCCAAAAGGGCACGTTGACTTTTTCTCAATTTGATTAGAATTTCCCCGATCTAGGGGATTGAAACAAGTATTCAGGCATAATCTCTATCACACTAACTTGTTCAATTTGATTAGAATTTCCCCGATCTAGGGGATTGAAACTCCCTATCACCATCGTACACTGCTCCTCACAGTGGCTTTTATTTGATTAGAATTTCCCCGATCTAGGGGATTGAAACCAGAATGCTTTATGGTCATCATAGGCTATGATATCCTTAGATTCGATTAGAATTTCCCCGATCTAGGGGATTGAAACAAAGCATCGTCTCCAATCTGCTTAATGCCTACCGCATCAAAAATTTGATTAGAATTTCCCCGATCTAGGGGATTGAAACACCTATCGACCACTTTATCCAAAACATCTGCAAGCTCGGATTTGATTAGAATTTCCCCGATCTAGGGGATTGAAACACTTTTCATTTAATACTCCTTGGGAAAAAATAAATATATATTTGATTAGAATTTCCCCGATCTAGGGGATTGAAACAGGTTTACTTTAAGCCATTCGAACTTTGCATCTGGGATTTGATTAGAATTTCCCCGATCTAGGGGATTGAGACAAACGGGTTTTGCCTCGTATGATGCTGTGTGATTACGCTGATTTGATTAAATTTCAAGATATACGACTAAAATTTAATGGATTTTTTAAAAGCACTCTATAAATTGACAGAATTTGACAACTAAACTCCCTATAATCACGCTCAAAGTTGACATGGTGGGTTTGAATTCCATGAATAATTTTGTTATTTTTCGAAAAAGAATTTTAAAACAAAGGAGAAAGTATGAAAATTTTGTTTAAAGTGTTTTTGCTTGGTTTGATCGGAGTTATATTTTCCGGTTGTTTTATCGTGATGCCGCCTGATAAAGAAACGGTAATGGCTCAGCAACTAGATGTTTGGTGTATTCTCAGGGAGAATAAAGATAAGGAAAGATATGAGGAATCTATACGTAAAGCAAAGTCGTTCCTTGATAAAGATAAATATGGAGATAGAGTTCAAATAGCTCCGAGAGGAGAGTATAGCGTTTCGCTATTAGATAGAGCTTTTAGTGGTGACAATCACCCAGGACTATACTGGCGTGAATATGGTTTGGTGTATAAGCCGATAACTTGCGACAGAGAAAATAAAAAGCTTAATATGGTTGTAGAGATTACACCTCATAAAGTTAAAGCTCAGAATGAGAAAGATAAGATGGAGGGAGACGCTTATACTTTTATTGATTCTTTTAAAAAACAAACGGCTGAAGCACTTTATTCTTCTAAAGAAATCGGCGAGCTAATGGAGCTTGGTTCATCACTCGATCTAATTTTTATTGATTATGAAACAAGAAAAGAGATCGATAAAAGTACTTATGATTTTGCAGGTTACAAAGCGTATAATGAAAAGTAGGTATAAGTTCAACTACCTGACAATTGATTATCGAGTATTTGCCGCGAGAGTTAAATAAGATAGCTAATTTTGCTTTGCCTCAATTGGAAGGCGATGTGACAGATAGAATAACCGGCTTTTCAAATTGCCCGATTGTTTATAAATTTAAAAGAAGGAAAATGTTATGAGAACACTATTTTTAGTATTGATTGCACTATTTTTGGCGAGTTGCATAGAACCGGACCCGGAAAGCTACTATGGAAGGGTTAATAGAAAAGATGAGTTTACGACTAACTTTCAAAGTAGAAGGCTAGCCAATGAGCTAATCGTCTTATTTGATATGGGCGAAAAATCTCAATATGGAAACGATTACTTCGATAATTCGCTTAAGATAGCCGATTACGAAAACGATGTAAAGCTTTCGGAAGTTAAAAGTTTTTTGGCTTCAAAAGGAGCTGCGCCGTTACGCGTTTATGAGCGTGCAGTTAAGAGTAGCGGGAAAAATAAGTTTAAGAGGTATTCAGGTAGGCTGAATGCCGAAGTCGTTTCTCTAGTTCCTTTTGATACTCAGTTCCGAAAAGCGCAAAAGAACTGCTTTGACGGAACCTCGCTATGCTTATTTGATGAATTCCCGTTACTTACAGAAACGGATGTTGAGGGCGATATTGCTTCTATGATGATTAACTTTGTTGAGGTTAAGGCGGCTTTTAATAACTATCAAGATAGCTTTACGCCAGTAAAGATTACCATCCATACTGCAACTTACACTGGGGCAAAGCTCAACGCTATCTTAAGTAAAATTCCGAAAAAAGCATTTGAAAATAATGAGTTAAACTAAATAAAAGGGTCGGATGAATGAGGTAGAATGGCTCAATAAATACGGCTTTTGCTAGGAATGGTTTTAGGCGGCGAGGGATTTAGTTAGAATTTGCCCGATCTGGGGATTGAAACTAAAAAGCTCTAAATTTAATCTCTCTCATCGATTATATTTGATTAGAATCTCCCCGATCTAGGGGTTTGGTTTCTCTTGACATCTAAAATTTTCAATCTATTCTCCTGATTTAATTAAAATTTCCCTCTCATTTTTCAAAGTTTTCCCTTGGCTGACAGAATCTGACACTATGGCTCACTATAATTGCGTTCAAAGTCGGAGGTAAAACGCCGACGAGATCAATTAAAGGAGTTGTAATGAAAAAAATTGTGTTGTCGCTAGCAGCGGCTGGAGTTATGAGTGGCGCTTTGGCGCAAGA
This sequence comes from uncultured Campylobacter sp., assembly GCA_937990735.1. Lineage (GTDB taxonomy): Bacteria > Campylobacterota > Campylobacteria > Campylobacterales > Campylobacteraceae > Campylobacter_B. Next base: position 18,478 of record CALKQT010000092.1, read on the forward strand.
GGTGCCGAATTTAGCCAATATCGCTCCGAGCAATTACGGCTCGTACGTCCCTACGCTTGATTTTTACGTCAAAGGCAAGGATATAACGGACAGTGTGTCTTTTGCGGTAGGACTAGACAATAAATTCGGTCTAGCTCGAGGCGTCGCTTCGGCTAGTTCATTTTGCGTAATTTTTCAAAAAATAATTTAAGTTTAGTTGCGATAAAATTTCAAAAATATAACACGAAGGAGGCAAGATGGCTAAATACCTATACGGCGCGAGTATCCAGGGTATACAAGAGTATATTTACGCCACGAACAAGTTGCAAGAGATCATCGGTGCCAGCGAAATAATAGACTCGCTCGGACAAAAATTTGATAACAAGCAAGAGGGCGACGGCGCGATATTTGGCGTCTTTGACGAACTAAGGGCGAACGACTTGGTGGAGCAAATTTTGCTTAACGCGGCGGGAAATTTTAGAGCGATCGTAGATGGCGAGGAAAATTTAAAAAAGATCGTCAGGGATCTGCCTAAAAAGATAATGCAAAATGCTTACGGCATTACCATTTCTCAGGCTACCGCTCCTTATAATGGCGGCGACTACGAAAAAGCCTCGAAAGAGCTTGAACAAAAGCTAAAAACCCAGCGCAACCGCCCGAGCTTGCCGCTTGATATGAGCATAAATTTTATGGCTCTTGCGCCTAAGACGGCGCGACCTATCGTAAAATTTGACGGTGACGACGCCTTAGATATATCGTGCGATCAAAAGAGGAAGGCGCACGGAAGGTGGGCTAAAAAACGCCGCAAAGAAGCAGAAAAATTAAAACTATTTAGTGATATTTCAAATGATAAAAACAAACTAGCCATTATCCACGCAGACGGCAACGGGCTTGGCGTATTGGTTAAAAATTTAGTTGAAGTCGTAAAAAAGAGCGATGATACTGAAGCCATAGCTAAATTTTCAGAGGCGCTTGATGAGGCAACAAAGGCTGCGTTTGTTAATGCCAAAGAAAAAACAAAAGACGCTCTCGGCAAAGTTGACCTGAGGATAAAAGAGCTAATCTTAAGCGGCGACGATATGACGGCTGTTTGCGATGCCGATATCGCACTCGAATTTACTAAAAATTTTATCGAAGAATTTGAAAACGAAACGGACAAGAAAAAGCCTGCAATAGAACAAAAGCTAACGATGTGCGCAGGAATTGCCTACTGCAACGAAAAATTCCCGTTTCACTATGCAGTAAGTTTGGCCGAGGAGCTTTGCAGCGCGGCAAAAAAGCATAGCAAAGATCGCTACGTAAACGATGCCGAAAAAGACATAGCGCCAAGCTGCTTAATGTTCCATAATGTCCAAAGCTCAAATTTCCAAAGCTGGGGTAAATTTATAAAAGACGAACTTACGATCTGGGGCAAAAAAGAAGGATGCGCGACCGAAGGCGAAAAAACGCGAGAAATCAGGTGCGATTTCGGTCCTTATTATTTGGGCGATACGACCAAGTCAAAAAATGAGCCAAAGGTAGAAAATTTTATAAATTTAGCCAAAATTTATCGCGGCGAAAACAGCCCAAAAGGTAAACTGCGCGAGTGGATAAAAGAGCTCGGCATAAATGACAAATTGGCTAAAAGTATGCTAGATCGGATAAATGAGATGTTGAAAAACAAGGGAGAATTTGATAAGGCGCTGAGCAGTCTTTACGGTGGGTTAAAATGCGAAAATTTAATCCTAGATAAGGACGGGGAGCAAAAAACTCCGATCTACGACGTATTGCAATTTCTGTCCGTTACTTCGGGTACGGAAGATAAAAAAGCGGAGGGCAAAAATGACGATAAATTACGAGCTTAAATTTTTCGACTACTGGCACGTCAGCAGCGGTCTTTGCGGCGGAGCAGCGCTTGATAGCTACGTGGCAAAAGACTCCGCAGGCTTTCCATATGTGCCAGGCAAAACCATAAAAGGACTTGTGCGTGAGGCGGCGGAGCTGTTTTGGGATCAAGGAGATATAAATAAGTGCTTTGGCTCCAAGGGCAGCAAAAATAAGCAAAATAATGGCAATGAGCAAAACGAAAACGACGATACTACGCAGGCACAGTGCTATTTTGGCAGCGCTACGATAGATGAAAAAATCGCTGCCGAAATTACGTCAAATAACTTGCAGCGCAATCTTTTTGAAATCATTTCGGCTACCAAAATCGACGACAACGGCATCGCGGTAGATAATTCGCTAAGAGATATAGAGGTGGTTTTGCCTATAAGTTTAAAAGGCGAGATCCAAAATGTAAGCGACGAAATCGCACAAAATTTAAAACGCGCGCTAGAGATGATAAAGCGTATGGGGCTAAATCGCAACCGGGGCCTTGGTAGATGCGAATTTAAAGTTAAGGAGCTATGATGAGAAAGCTTAAATTTGAGATAACTTTCAAAAGTCCTATTATCTTGCAGGCGAGCTCCAATACGCAGGGCAAAATGAGCTCGCTTGATTTTATCCCCGGAAGCGCGTTTTTGGGTATGGCGGCTAGCAGATACGGCGAATTTAGCGATCCTTTTAAAATCTTTCATAGCGGTGCGGTAAAATTTTGCGACGCTTCGCCGATCAAAGATGGCAAAGAATTTTTTAAGATCCCGCTTTCGTATTTTCACGAGAAGCTTGATGGTAGCAAAATTTATAACCATCATTTACTTTGCAAATATAACGCTAGTGATAGAGATAAATTTGAGGATTTTATCCAGCTAAAACAAATGAGAAACGGCTATATAAATGAAGGAAACGAACAGCTTAGCATGGATCTGGATTTTTCCCAAAAGAGCGCATACGATAAAAGCAAAAGACGCTCTAAGGATAGCCAAATGTACGGCTATGAGGCGTTTAGAGCCGGAATGAAATGGCGATTTAGCGTTAAATTTGAGCCTAGCGTGAGCGAAGACGACATAAACCGCGCAAAAGAAATATTGGAGCATTCAACTAGACTCGGTAAATCGAAGAGTGCGGAGTATGGAGCGGTAGAGATTAAATTTATCGGCGAAAATACGGATAAAATTCAAACCTTTACGCCGCCGGAGAAATATACTTTCGTTTATGCTAAATCCCGCCTCGCGCTTATTGACGAAAACGGCAATCCGAGCTACGACGTAAAATACATTTTGCCAAATTTAGACGCAAATAATGTCGATTACGAAAAGACGCAGATTAGAATTTCAAATTTTACCCCTTATAACGGTGCTAGAGCTACAAAAGACTACGAGCGAGCTTGCATAAATAAAGGTAGCGTGATTGCGCTAAAAGAGCTAACGGGCGAGCAAGTAGCCGAGCTAAAAAACGGTGTCGGAGCATATCTGAGCGAAGGCTTTGGCGAAGTGCTGATAAACCCGTGGTTTTTAAATGGTGGCGATGTGCAAGAGCGGCCGATAAAATTTCAAGAGAAAGAAGAGGAGAAGCAGGCGCACACAAGTTTGCCGATACAAAGCGATCTGGCTAATTTTTTACAGCAAAAGGAAACTGCCAAGAAGCAAATTCTTGAAATAGCCGAAGAGGTAGCTAAATTTATAGGAGATCATAAAAACAAATTCAATAAAATTTCAAACTCACAGTGGGGTGCGATAAGATCAATATGTAAGGAAGTCGCCGTTAGCGATAAAGTATTGAATGATAAAGGCGATGAAATAGGAAATCAAACTACTGCAGAGAAAAACAAAAATATAGCGGGTCAAATATCCAAATTTATGTGTAATGGCGTAAGAAGTGCAAACTGGGATTGCAAAAAAGAAGGCGATAAAATTGTCCTATTAGAAGGCGGGTGCGGCGATATTCTTTTAAAAGCTATAGAATATAAAGAAAAAGATAATGAACAGCCGCTTAAATTTGCCTTGCTATTATCTATGCAAATGCCAAAAATCACAGGAGAAAAGCAATGAAAAGATTTTTAGCGCACGTCATCATAGAGGCTAAGACTCCGTTAAAAGTCGGCGGCGGCAAAAATGATCTATTTTTAGATGCACCGGTGCAAAGAGATTGGAACGGCTTGCCGATGATCTTAGGCACTTCGGTTGCAGGGATTTTGCGTAGGACATTTGAAGATAATATCGACAAGGGCGCCGCAAATGAAATTTTTGGAACTAGGCGCGAAGAAGAGAACAAGAGCGAAAGTAAAAAAGAAAGCAAAGACGAAAATTTAAATTTGGTTGGCTCAAGACTAATCGTCTCAAACGCCTTGCTTGTCGATGAAAAAGGTAAAGTTTGTGAGGAGTTGCTTTTAGAAAAGAGCAGGTTTTTGCGCTATTTTGATATTTTACCAATCAGAGATCATGTCGCCATAGGCGCAAACGGTACGGCAAAAGACGCGGGGAAATTTGACGAAGAAGTCGTATTTAAAGGCACTAGATTTAAATTTTCACTTGAGCTTGACGGGAGCAAAGAGGAGTTTGAGAGAATTTTAAATTTGCTTAGTGATCCTGCGTTAAGGCTTGGCGGCGGAAGCTCTAAAGGTTTTGGTTCGCTTGGAATTTTAGAGATAAAATGGGGCGAGTTTGAGCCGGATAGATACTCGAGCAGTTTAAATTTTAGCTCCGACGAGTTTGTAAAATTTATGCCCAATAGCGCAGCAGACGGTAATTTGGCAAGTAAAAAATTTATCAGATACGAACTTAAAATTTCGCCCGATGATTTCTTTATGTTCGGAAGCGGATTTGGCGATAACGAAGCCGATCACACGCCGGTGATAGAAAGTATAATCAGCTATAAAACCGGAAAGCTTAGCGAGCAAAAAATTTTAATCCCGGCAAGCTCGGTAAAAGGTGCATTATCGCACCGAACGGCGTTTCATTTTAATAAAATTAATAAACAATTCGTCGAAAAAGCCAAGGTCGGCAGCGAAAACGAAGCCGTAAAAGAAATTTTCGGCTACGAAAAGAATAAAAACAATAAAGGCGCCAAAGGTAAAATTTTAATCAGCGATTGCTTTTTGGATTACGACGAAGCAAAAGATACGAAGGTTTTCGAACACGTTAGCATTGACCGCTTCACGGGCGGAGCGATCGATAGCGCTTTGTTTCAAGAAAAAGCGGTCGCAAAAAGAGACGAATTTATAATAGAAATTTTGCTTAAAAACGACGTGTGCGGTGACAAAGAGAATGAAGCTTTTGATAACGCCTTAGGCGCCTTTGAGGCGGCTTTAGATGACGTAGTTCAGGGACGTTTGTCACTTGGTGGAGCAACCACAAAAGGGTATGGATTTTTCAAAGGCAAGGTCTTAAAATACAACGAAGGACGGATCGAAAATGAAAAAGAATAAAGACGAAATTTTAAAATACGTGAATGAAAATTTAAAAGGCTACGAGGGCTACATCCAGCTAATGGGTGAAAAAATCGACGAGAAGCACCTATTTTTAGCGGGCGAGCGAACTCCTGGTCTAGGCGAAGACGAGCTAATTTACGAGGCGCATTTTTTTAATGCAAATTTGAAGAAAAGCATTTCTATCCGTCAGATAAACGACGCTTGGTTTGTCGATGAAACGGAGTTGGGGGGCGCAAATTTAGATCCGAAGAAAAACCCCGACATAAAAGAATTTCACTCTAAATTTAAACCTGAGTTTTCTGCCAAATTCAAAGAAGTCAAAATAAAAATGGCTCAAATTTGGCAAGATGAAAAAGACGAGTTTTGTGAAGCGCCTCAAGACAATGGAACTCTTGAGGGTTTGTCAGTATTGAAACTTCAAAAGATAGTATTTGCAGGCTTTGTAAAAGATGAAAAGGATAAAAAATGATAACCGCTCCATATAATTTCGTGCCACTAAACGATAAAATTTTCTACCCGCCTTGGGCTAGTGAGAACATTCTTAAAAATATCCATGACGTGCCGTTTGAAGACGGCGAAAGCGGCGTAATCGAGCTTGAAGTAACCGCCAAAAGCCCTATCTTTATAAAGGATAGCAAAAATCCGAGCGAGTTTTGCCATTCCATAAACGAAAACGGAGGCAAAGAGTATTATATCCCCGCAACCAGCATCAAGGGCATGATAAGAAACGTGCTTGAGATAATGAGCTTTGGTAAAATTCGCATAGATGAAAGCAAGCACAAAAAGTATCTTAGCGTCAGAGATATGACACCAGGTATGGATTTTTTAGTCGGGAAAGCAAAAGGTTGCGGATTTTTGGTTAAAAATGACAATGGCTACATGATAGAAGATTGTGGGAGACCATTGACTATCGGTTACGATAAGATGGGGAGTGAATTTGCATTTGCCCGTAAACTAGGAACAGCTAAAAATAAATATGAAAAATGCAGAATATCTCGTGAAGTAAATTTTTTAACATATATCGAAGAGGGTAGGCGCAATATAACTAGAGCAAAGATAGATAAAAACTCATCTAAAATAGGAAGGCTTGTATTTACCGGTGATATTGGCAATAAAAAACACGAATTTGTTTTTGCAAAAAATGGTAATAAAATCCCGTTAGATAAGAGTGTTTTTGAGGATTTTAAAAGTGTTTATTTTGAAAATAAAGATTCCATAGATGGACAATATTGGAAAGAAAAATTTAACGAGGGCAAGGGCGAAAAAATCCCTATTTTTTATACGAAGGATAATGGCGATAAGATAACAGCCATTGGCTTAACGCAACTTTTCAAACTTGCTTACAAAAAAACTATTTTCGAAGCGGCAAAGCAGGTGAACGATGATGAAAAATTTGACCTTGCCGAGACGATTTTCGGAACCGTCAGAGGCGATAAGGCTTTAAAGGGCCGTGTATATTTTTCACACTTTAAATCAAATTTTGAACGATTTGAAGCTCAGAAAGAAGGGGTATTTGGCACGCCTAATCCTAGTTATTATCCAAATTATTTGGAACAACAAGGCGGAACTTACACAACGCTTATGAGCAAGGACGCCAAAATAAGGGGATATAAGCGATATCCGCTACATTCAGGCGTAGAGCAATTAGGCGTCGGAAATGACAATGAAAAGATGAAGGTTAAATTTAAACCGCTTTCTGCAAATAGCGTTTTTAAGGGCAAGATCGTATTTCATAATCTTAAAAAGGTCGAAATCGGAGCGCTGATAAGTGCGATAACTTTTCACGGTAGAAGCGATAAATTTATGCATAATATCGGCTTCGCAAAGCCTTACGGCTACGGAAAAATAGATATAGAGCTTGCACTACAAGGATTAAAATATAGTCAAGACGAATATCTAAAGGAATTTGAAAAGCAAATGAATGAGTTTGTACCAAATTGGCTTAATAAAGAACAACTAAAGGAGCTTTGCGCGATGGCGAGCGTGAAGTATAAGCCTACCAAAATTTTACAATATCAGCAACTAGACAATAAGGATTCTGAGTATTTCAAAGTAAAAAATAATCGGCAAGAGAATAACGAATTCTCAGGAGCTAAAAGTTATAATGAGCGCTTAAGTCCATACTCTGGTATGGTTGTGTATTCAAAGCCGCAAAAACCACTACAAAGCTCTAATGGGCGAAATCACGGCAATAATAGAAATAATAGAAGAGATAAAAAATGACCCATTATGAAAAAAGAAATTTTCAAAAAATAGTCGTTTCGCTCTTGGGAAGCTCTCTTTTAGGATATAGAGCGTTTTTTATCATCGCGGGCGTATTGCTGTTTTTTGCTTGGTTGCCGGACGGAATGTCGTCGCTACTAGATAAAATTTTCGGCGGCGAAATTTTAAAATGGAGCGCCAAAGACGGCACTATGGCAGTTCAAATTTTAGGTTCTATAGTGATTTTTGGGGTAATCAAACGAATAATTCCCAAAGACATCCCTAATGTCGATATAGATATAAATGATAGACCCAAAAGGGCTAAAGTTCTAGTGCTATTTTTAAGCGAAAATAATGGCGGAATAGAAGAAATTTTGAAATTTAAAACTATCGATGAGTATGGAAGAAATAATTATAGAATGCCGCTAAAAGCGATAGATTATCACAAACAAAGACTTAAAAAGATTATAGTCGCTTGTTCCGAAAAATCTCACGGAGATAGAGAGAAATTTTTAAAATGCGTGCAAAATCTCTTTGGCAAGGAGCTTGCGGATATGACAAATGTACGATGTATAAAGAATTTCGAAGACGCAAAAAGCGTCTATAAATTTTTAGAAAGCATATATAACCAGCTTGGGCAAGAGGGCTTTATGGAAGACGACATTGTATTTGATGTCACGGGAGGGCAAAAGGCGATAAGTATAGCCGGAGCGATGTTTGCGATACCCAACGATAGGCATTTGCAGTACGTCTCCACTAGCGATTATACTGTCAAGCACTATGATTTAACTTATATGCAAAATGAGGAGTAAAATATGAAAGTTGTAACGATTTTAGGAAAAGGTTATGTTAAGGAAGCCGAAGAAAGACCGATCTATGAATACGATGAGAAGCTTAAAAATTCGTATTCTTTAAAAAAGCAAAGATATACGAATATGCTTCCGCTTTTGATAGATAATTTCGGCGTTCAAAATATCGTACCTATTTTTACTGAAGATGCGAGAGATGATCAAATAAAAGTTTTAGAAAAGGAATTTAAAACAAGCCATATCGAGATATTTAACAATAAGAATTTCATTAGAGGCGATACGGATTTTTATGAAATTCTACGTATTATAAATGAAGCAACCAACGAAGACAATGAATATATAATCGATCTAACTCACGGCTTTAGGCATATTCCTATTTTAGCTACCATCTCACTTATATCTCAAAGCTTAAGCGATACGAATAAAATCAAACATATATTTTTTGCGAAAGAGATAATAAATCAAAAAGAGTATGAAATTATCGATTTAAAAGAATACTTAGAGCTTGCAAATATGTCGTATATGCTCGAAACATTCGATAAAAATTATACCGTTTCATTTGTAGCTGCGTTTGAAAACGAGGATTTTGAAAATTTAAGAGGCGAGCTAACAAAATTTTCGAATGATATTCTTGCGAATTCATTAAAAGCGCTGGAAAATCGTTTTGACGTAGTTTTGCAATACATAGAAAATATCAAAAAGAACGAGCAAATTTTTACTTTCAGAACCAGTCTTGATAAAATCAAAGAACATATAGAAAATTTAAAGCAGATCAGCACAAAGATAGATTATCAAAAGTTATACGAAATGGCAAAAGTACTTAATAAAAAGGGCTACTTATTAAACGCTATAACATTGCTATTTGAAGGGATTGGATATTATTGCGTAAGCGGGCTAGAAAAAATTAGTCCCAAAGTAGAAGCTTACGTGAGAGAATTTAAAAATAGTGGATTTTTTGACTCTTATGATTTAACCAATCAATCTAGAAATTTAATAAAAATCGGCAGGGAGATGAAATCTTATTTATTTGGCACAGAAAAGGCGCAAACTCATTTTGGACTTAGCGAGAAAAAAGCTAAGGAATATCTAGGCGATATAAAGAATTCGATCTGCAACAAACTAGAAAGAATTCCGGATATAGAAGAATTTAAGAATTTTATCATTGCGGCTGAAAAATTAAGAAATAATCTAGCTCACGGAAACAGTAGCGATGAAATAGCAAATACAAAGTTAAATTTCAAACGGCTTTTAGAAGACTATAAAAAATTCTGCATAGAGGATGATATTTTAGGGGTAGGTGAATGAAAACCCTCTTTACACTAATAAACCATACCTTGACGTTGGAGCAAGAAGAAGATGCGAGGAAGAATTTAGATGTTGATAAATTCGTAAACATAGCCGATGCGAGGTGGAGCGATATTGACCCGTCCGATAAAAGCGTAATAAAATTTGTTGAAACTTATAAAAACAAACTCAAAAAGCAAGCAAAAGCGGGTGACGTATTGCTGGTACAGGGTGATTTCGGAGCGACTTATAATATGATAAGGTTTGCTAAAAATATGGGTTTGATAGCCGTATACGCAACCACTAACCGCATCGTAAGCGAGCGGGTAGAAAACGGCAAAATCGTAATTAAACGAGAGTTTAAACACGCAAGATTTAGAGAATATGAGGAGTTATAATGTCATCAGATGCAGACAATAAAACGCTAGTTGTCTTTGAAATTTTAAAAAAATTAGTTGCAAAACAAGAAATTTGCCCTCTTGATACGCAGCTTTTAGAAGAACTAAGGATTAAGGAAAGAACGCTTAGAAGGTATATGGGCGAAATCGAGAAGATATTTCCAAACGCTTTTAGGGTAGAAAGCAAGCTCGTAGGACACGGCAAGAGACCGGTAAAAGTATTAAGAGTATATGACAAAAACAAAGATATAATCGGCGTTTTAAATCGTCTTTTAAAATATAGCGATGATCTAGGCTGGCTAATTAGTTTATTAAACGAAAATGATCCTAGCTTATTTAACGATTTAGATAAACATGAAAAAGAGAAGGTATCTGCACAATTAAAAGAGAATTCAGGCATATTTTTATTTAGAACCAATCCTTTGGAGGTTTTGCAAGACGAGCCTAGTAAGAGGTATTTAAGCGAACTTCGCAATGCTGTTATGAATAGAGAATACCGAGATATTAAGTATAAATATATCGGTGAAATGGAGAATTTAATCGATGTAAAATGCCTAAAAATAGTTTTTACAGACGGTAATTGGTATTTGACTATCGAGGATGCCGAGGGGAATTTTAGGCTTTTAAGAGTGGCTTTTATCGTATCGCTTAGCAAAAGCTCGAAAAATTATCAAGGCGGGATCTTGGAGAAATATAAAACGTATTTTAATAAGATACAAAACGCTATGAGCTTACCCTCCGAGCCATTGCGAAGGGCGCTATTAAAAGCTTCTCCGAAAGTGGCTATATATTTTAAGGAGGGTATGAAGCCGTTTTTCCCAACTCAAAAATTTAAAAAGAAGCTAGATGATGGCAGCATTATTTTTAGCATAGATTTTACTCAGGATATGGAGATATTGCCATTTATAAAAAAGTGGCTTCCAGATATCGAGATACTAGAACCAAAAGATCTGAGAGAAACCTTTAAAGAGCAATTAAAAGCGGCTCTTGATATATTAAGTGAGTAGAAAAGACACGCGTTGTCGCGCTAAGAGTGAAACAAAATTTGCCCTGAGTCTATTCACGCGCTACGAAGCGGTAAAATTTTAGAATGTTTGATGAAATTTAAAACGCATAAAGCCTCGTCGCAATCTCATATGAAGATCGTGCGCCGTAAGCGGTAGCGATGAGAGGTCAAATATACCATGAGAAGCAGATTTGCACGAGCATAAATTTCTAAGTAAGCGATAAAATCTAATTAAAATTTAACGCAAAATCTCATAAAAATTCCACTCGGTAGATTTTTGCAAATAACGTGCCTGTAGTATTGTCTTGGACGAAAGCGGAGCCGAAAAGCTTCTAGGCGCAGGCGATATGCTAGTAAAACTAAGTGGTTCGCAGCCGCAGCATATATTTGCGCCGTATTTAAGCAAGGGCGATGTTAAACGGCTTTTAGAGCTAAAATAGATCGCTGATTTTGTCACAATATGCTAGGATAAAATAGCTAAAACCCTAAATCCTATGTCACAAAATTTGCGTCGCTATAACAATCCTATAAATTCCATGGTTTAAATGCGCCGCGGAATTTCAGGCGGAATTTTGTTGCAGCGGTTATGGCGTAGTAGCGCGTAAATTTAAAGCAAAAGCCTAAAATTTTGCAGCGATCTATACCTTAAGTCGGGCTTTAAATTTAATTCTGCCAGATATTTTCGTTTAGTTTCAGACTTTTTACGATGGAGAGAAAGAATAGAAGCTCGTGCTTGATAGACGCGGCAGGATCAAAGCTAAATACGCTGCGATCTACGCTAGGCTCGAAACTATCGTATCCCGTGCGGATGAAAATATAGACGTTTCTGCCCGAAAAGCTTAAACTGATCGGTCCGCCGGCACCGCTTCTAAAGCGAAGCAGGCGCCGCATAAAGGCGGGTGTGAGGGCATACATTGCAGACACGGCATCGGCGCTATATACGCTAAACGCGGAGCTAAACTCGCTATCATCCATCACGATCTTCTTAAGTCCGCCAAGTGTTGGTCTCGCGCTGAGCGAAGGCAGGATCACGGTCACCGAGTTTATGCGCTTTTTAAATTCTGCGTAGAAAAATATCCCCCTGCTGCTACGTCGTTCGTCGGTATGAGTCACGCAGACATCCGCAAAGCTGAAAAATACTCCGTCATAGACGCCGGAAATTTTATCTTCGCAATCAAAATAGCTTATGCCGTCCGCAAATAGGCCGCTAGCGCGCAGATACGCCGGCCTAAACGAGCCTGAAATTTCATAGCGGTAGCCTAGGCTTGCGATATAAGGCGCGATATATTGTTGTTTAAAGGCGCGGACGAATTTTTTGGATCTATTATATTTGATCCGCTCTAGCGCGGCACCCGCGATATTAAATAACGAAAGGCAGATGGTTACGAGTGCGATGACGAAGCGCAAGGTATCATTCTTGCATATTTCTACGCCTTTGGCAAGTATACCCAGCAAGATGCAAAAGATAAATATGTGCACTATATTTGCATCTTTATTCACTACTCTATAAGAGATACTGCCGCAGCTAAATGCCACTATGATCCAGCAGAGAACCATTGCTGCATTTTGATCTCTAAAATTGAAAAATAGCCACAGCGCCGAGGCTAGCACCGCTAGTACTATTATCGAAAACGCCGCACCTTTGTGCTGCTCCGCCTCATCCAGGATGCCAAGCCTTATTTTTTCCAGTTCGTTTGCGGTCATCTTTCTCTTTCTAAATTTATCGAAGCAAATTTTAAAATTTTAGCCTCGAACCCGCTCCTAAATTTAAAGGACTAAGCTTTAAAATTTACAAAATTCCGCTCTTTAAATTTAGCGCGAATTTCTGCGCTAAATTTAGCTTTGGCACAAAATTTCTACAATCACCTGCGGCAATAGCTCATGCTCGATCTCGTGGATTTTGGCTTCGTAAGCTTCAAGGCTCATGCCCGCGCTCTTTTCAAACGCGCGCTGAGCGATGATCGCGCCGCCGTCAAGCTCCTCGCTGACCCAATGCACGCTCACGCCGCCCACCTTCATATCGCTTTCAAAGCTCTCTTTTATCGCGTGCGCGCCCTTAAAAAGGGGCAGCAGCGACGGGTGCAAATTTATTGCGCGAACCCTGCTTGTAAAAACGGGCGTTAGAATCCGCATAAAGCCCGCAAGCACCGTAAGCTCCGCGCCGCTTTTTTCGATCTCGCGCACGAGCGCGGCGTCGAATTCCTCGCGGCTAGCGAAATCTTTATGATTTAAAATTACGCTTTTTAGCCCGAATTTCGCGGCCTTCGCTATGCCTCCCGCGTCCGCTTTGTTGCTTAGCGTTAGTACGACCTCGATCTTAGTTTCGCCAAAAGTTTTGCCGTGCAGCTTCTGCAAGATCGCCTCTAAATTTGAGCCGCTGCCGCTAAAAAGCACGGCGAGCTTTTTCACAACCATTTTACCTCCTCGATGAGATCGAGCGGATTTAGCGCGTAGGAGTTTTTGGCGAAGGCTCGCGCGGCGAGTGCGTGGGCTAGGACGCCGCAGATTGAGGCTTGCAGAGGCGAGTAGCTTTGCGCGAGCAGCCCGCCGATGAGCCCTGCGAGCACGTCGCCGCTGCCGCCCTTTGCGAGCGCGGCGCTACCTTTGTCGCAGACGTAGATGATGCCTGCCTGCGCGATGAGCGTGTTTGCGCCCTTTAGCACGAGTACGCCGCTAAATTTATCGCTCCACGCCCGCGCAAGCTCGAAGCGGCGCTCTTGCAGCTCGCTCACGCTAAGATCTGCGATGCCCGCGATCTTTAAAAGTGAGCAGAACTCCTTCGGATGAGGCGTTAGGATTAAATTTGAATTGGCGTTTAGCAGGCTTAAAATTTCACGCTCGTAGCACAGATCGGCGTCGATGACGCAGCTTTTGCCCCGTAGCGCGGCAAGATCGATCTTCTGCTCTCCGAGGCCGCAGCCGCAGACTACGACCCGCGCGGCATCAAATGAGCTTTTTTGCATCAAAATCGGGCTTAAATTTAATGGCTCCTTACTAACGACGCTAACAAGCCCGCTGCCGATCGCGTGAGCCGCCAGAGCTGCCATCTGCGCCGCTCCGCTCATCTGTCCGCTTACTACGTAGGTGTGCCCGAAGTCGCCCTTGTTGGTGTTTTGCTTCCTGCGTAGCGGCAGCTTCAGATCGCTTTTTTGAAGTAGAAAATATTCGCTCCGTTCTTCAAAATTTCGGCGCGAAATTCCAAGATTTGCGACCTTGATCCGTCCTACGTAATCCTTCGCGCCGTCCGAAAACAGCGCAAGTTTGAGCGCTCCCATCGCGATCGTCAAATCCGCGCAAAATGCACCGCCTAAAATGCGCCCGTTCTTGTCGATGCCGCTTGGAATATCGACTGCGATTTTTAGGGATTTTGCGCTATTTGTGAGAGATAAAATTTCACAAATTTCAGCGCTTACCGGTTTATTCAAACCGCTGCCGAAAATCCCGTCGATTATGCAATCTGCGTTTGTAATCTCATCGTGCAGGACGCTCGGTTCGCCGCATTCGCTGCCTAGGTTGCCGTGCTCGCCACTGCGTCCCGCGATCTCAAATTTAGTGCTCGTAAATTTTGCGCATAATTTATCGCCGTCACACGAAATGTCCGCGCCGTTCAGACTTTCGCGCTTGTTATGCGGCTCGTCCTCACAAGAGCTAATGCCCTTTGAAGAGGAGCCGTCTACGCTTTCATGCGCGCAGATGTCCTTGCTAGACGCGCCCTCTACGCGCCCGCAAGCGTCTTTTGCGCTCGCGATATCGATAAGCTTAACGCCTGCAGCCTGCGCTGCATCCGCTTGAAATTTGCCCGCCGCGCTTCTATTTTCCAGCACGCAAAGCGCCGTGCAGCTAAAATCCCCGCTTAATTTTCGCAGCGCCGCCATCGCGTCCGCGCCGTTATTCCCGCCGCCGCAAAGCGCCAAAATACGCGAGCCCTTTTTGAGCTGCTTTCTGATCTCGCCCTCGATCCTGCAAGCGGCGTTTTCCATTAAAAGTTGCTCGCTAAGTCCAAATTTCGCGCTTGCTCGCGCGTCGAGTTCTGCGGTGCTAAAGAAAATTTTTTTCAAATTTCGCTCCTTATGCGAAAGCTAAGAGCCTCCAAAATATGCGCCTTGGCGATGATCTCGGCGCCTGCTAGATCGGCGATAGTGCGCGCGAGCTTTAGCGTCTTATTCACGCCGCGCTGCGAAAGATCGTAGCGGGTGATCGCCATTTGCAAAACATCCCGCGCAGCGCTTTCGCAGACGCAAAATTTTTCGGTTTCCTCGTCGCGTAGCTTTGCGTTTAGCTCGCTCTGTCCGCGAGCCTTTTGCACGCGAAACGCCCGCAACACCGCATCTGCCATCTCCTCGCTGCAAACGTCGCTTTTATCGTCCGCGCCGGTCTCATCCATCGCTACGTATATGTCGATGCGATCGAGCAGCGGCGCAGAGATCGTGTTTTTGTAGCGCCTGATGTCATTTAGCGAGCAGGTGCAGGTGAGGTTTTTGGAGAATAGATTTCCGCACGGGCAGGGGTTTTGCGCCGCGACGAAGATAAATTTCGTTTGGTATTCGACCTTGGAATTTACGCGCGAAATTAAAATTCTATTATCCTCTAGCGGTTCGCGCAGGCTTTCTAAAATTTGCTTGCCGAAGTGCGGCAGCTCGTCGAAAAATAGCTCACCGCCGTTTGCAAGCGCGACCTCGCCGATCTTTGCGCCGCTACTGCCGCCACCGAAAATCGAGCTGCGCGTGCTGGTGTGGTGCGGCGAACGAAATGGACGCAGCGCGCTAAAATCGACGTCTTTGTTATTTAGCGACTCGTAGGCACACGAGAGTAGCACTTCGCCCAGGCTCTGCGGCGGCAGAATTCTGGCTATCCGCTTTGCGCACATGCTTTTGCCGCAGCCGGGACTGCCCTCAAAGAGGATATTGTGCATGCCGCACGCAGCGATCAGGCTTGCGCGCTTGGCGCGTTTTTGCCCTTTGACGTCTTTAAAATCGAGCGAAAAATCGCGGTTGGGGACGTAAGCTTGCCCGTCAATCTCCACTACGTTTTTAAAAAGCGGATGGGTTTCTCGCATGAGTCTGCTTGCGGCGAATTCCTCGTCTAAAAAAAATCTGACCGCGTCGCTTAGGCTATCCACCGCATACACGTCGTAGTTTGGGATCGTGCAGGCCTTTAAAGCGATACTTTGTGGCACTAAAATTTTAGCGCGCTTCACCTTCGTGCTTAAAAAAAGCAGGATCGAAAAGAGGCTCGCCGTGCTCTTTAAACTGCCGTCTAAACCGAGCTCGCCGAAGACGAAGAAGTCGCCGTCTATGCGCTCTTTTTGCAGCGCGATGAGAAGTGCGATCGCAAGATCGAAGTGCGAGCCGTTTTTGGGCGTGTCGGAGGGGGAGAGATTTATGATGATTTTGGAGGCGGGAAATTTAAAATTTAGGCTCACAAGAGCGGCTTTTACGCGGCTTTCACTCTCTTTTATCGTAGCTCCCGCAAGACCGACGATATTAAATCCCGGCAGCCCCCGCACGAATGTCGACTCAACCTCTACGGGGATCAGAGCATCCGTGAAGGCAGCGCATTTTAGGGATTTCATTTCGATTTTTCTTTTAGGCTTTTTTTGAATTCTTTATCAAATTTTTTGCGTTTGTTGTATCCGATGCGCTCGATGAAAAGATGTCCGTCGAGGTGGTCCATCTCGTGCTGGATACAGACGGCTAGCAGTTCGCTAGCGTCCATTTCGTGGGTATTGCCGGCGCGGTCTTGAAACTGCACCGTGATAAACTCGGCACGCGTGACATCCTCGTAAAAGCCGGGCACCGACAGGCAGCCCTCCTGAAATACGACCTCGCCTTCCTTTTTTAAAATTTGCGGATTGATGATCTCGATGAGGTCCTTTTTGTCTTGGATTTTTTCCTCATTGGCTAAATTTATAATCAAAGCGCGCACGGGCCTGCCTACCTGGATGGCGGCAAGGCCTATGCCGTTTTTTGCGATCATCGTCTCATACATATCGTCCAAAAGCTCGCCCAGCGCCGCGTCAAATTTCACGACCTCGGTCGATCTTTGATAAAGCTTTTTATTCGGATAAGTAAGGACGTCCAGGATCATCTATTTAAAGCTCTTTTGAAGTACTTGATCGATCAGTCCGTATTGCACGGCATCCTCGGCGCTCATAAAAAAGTCGCGATCGGTGTCCTTTTCGACCTGCGCGAGATCTTTGCCAGAATTTTGCGAAAGGATGCCATTCAGAATTTCTTTCATTCGTAAAATTTCTTTGGCTTGGATCTCGATGTCGGTAGCTTGGCCTTGTGCGCCGCCGAGGGGCTGGTGGATCATTATGCGCGAGTTTGGAAGCGCGTAGCGTTTGCCTTTTGCGCCGCAGCTTAGCAAAAATGCCCCCATCGACGCCGCTTGACCGATACAGATCGTGCTTACGTCGGGTTTGATGTAATTCATCGTGTCATAAATGCTAAATCCGCTCGTAACTACGCCGCCCGGGGAGTTGATGTATAGATAGATATCCTTATCCGCATCCTCCGCTTCCAAAAACAGAAGCTGCGCGACGATCGAGCTTGCCACTGCGTCGTCGATCTCGCCGCTAAGCATTACGATACGATCTTTTAGCAGCCTCGAGTAGATGTCGTAGCTGCGCTCTCCGCGGCTAGTTTGTTCGATAACGTAAGGAATCACCATTATTCGCCTTTCGCTTCTTTTTTGCCCTGCTTGGAGAAAATATCGTTGAATAACTTCTCCTCGATTAGCGCCATTTTAACGGCCGGCAGCATGCCGTTGTTGCGGTATCTATTTAGATGCTCCTTCGGATCGGCGCCGTATGTGTAGGCCTCCATATAGACCGCCTGAACGAGCTCCTGATAGCTCACGTCGATCTTGCGCTTTTTGGCCAGCTCGTCGATTAAGAATGTAAGTTTGACGCTATTTTCGGCAGCCTTTCTAAACTCTTCGCGCTTTTTATCCAGGGCATCTTTGTTATTTTTAAATTCCTCGATCTGCTCTTTTGAAAAGCCGCTCCAGGCGTTGTTAAACTGCAAATTTATCTCTTGCTCGACGATCGCTTTTGGAAGCGCGAAGTTAAATTTCTCGGCGAGCGCGTCGGCAAATTTAGGCTTTAGATCCTCATTTATAAGCTTTTGAAGCTTATCGTTTTTGATGCGCTCTTTAATGCGCGCTTCAAATTTCTCCTTGCTAGGCTCCGCTTCTCCCGGAAGCGCTTGCTTTAGCTCCTCCTCGCCGAGCTCCTTGGCAGGTTTTTTAGCCTGAATTTCATGAAGCTTGACTTTAAAGATCGCGTCCTTGCCGGCTAAGTTTTTCGCGCCGTAATTCTCGGGGAATTTAACCGCTACGTCGCGCTCCTCGCCCACTCTAAGTCCGATCATTCCGTCCTCAAAGCCGGGGATGAATTGATTTGAGCCGATCTGAAGGACGTAGTCCTGCGCCTTGCCGCCGTCGAATGGCTTGCCGTCTACGAAGCCTTCGAAGTCGAATTTCGCAAAATCGTCTTTGGCTAGAATTTTTTTGTTGGTTTTAGAAAGCGGCGCGATCATCTGCAAAAATTCCGCCACTTTTTCGTCGATCTCTTTTTGAGTAACGCGCGGACTGCTAAATTTAGGAATCAGCTCCTCGTACCCTTCTACGCTAACCTCGGGCCTGAAAGAAATTTCGATCTCGACGTCGATATCGCCTTCTTTTTCATCAAATTTAGAAAAGACCGGCTCGGATAAAATTTCCTCCTGCTTTTTCTTTAAAATTTTAAGAGACTGATCGATCATATCTTTAAGAAGCTCCTGCTTTGCGTCGCCCTCAAGCTGCTTGCCGTATCGCTTCAAAACTACTGCGGTAGGCACTTTGCCCTGTCTAAATCCGTCGATTCTTAGCTGCTTGGAGGCCTTTTTGGCTAGCTCTTCTACTTTGGCTGCGATCTGCTTTGCTTCGATCTTGCTCGCAGCGACCGCATTCGCGGCGTCTTTCATTTTTGCTTTTACTTCCATAAAATTCCTTTAGAAAATTTAAAAATAGCGAATAATATATCAAAAAATTTCTTATTTAAAGTATAAATT
>CALKQT010000093.1 GCA_937990735.1 uncultured Campylobacter sp.
TAAATTTTACCGATAAGCAACTGGAAAATTTTATAAAAATTAAGCGAAAGAGATTAAAATTTAAATGGAAAAAGTAGATAAGGATTTTAAAGTGAGCTTGTATAGTATCACGCAGCAAAAAGGGTTTTGAAAGGTACGACAATGATAAAAAGCATTATAGACCCGACTAATTTCGATATAGAATTTAGAAAAATAAGCAGAAATAAAAGAGGCGTAGCCAGATCGAGAATAGATTTTGAAAATATCGATGTAGAGGCTAAAATAAGGCTAGTTATGTTTTTAATTTCAAAAGCAAACCCCCTAGATAGCATAGTTTATAAAATTCTTTTTTGGGAAAGAGATGAGAAAATAGAAGAATATCTTCTTAAAAATATGAAGGGGCAATACACAAAAGCCAAGCCTTATAAAAACGGCGCCAGAGCGGGCGTTATTTTTATAAAAGAAAAGGCGCTTGAGTCAAATTTTTTGAGATCCATACTGCTACACCATTTTAATTTTGAGCTGGCAAAAGAGCCCTCTTTGAACATTAGAGTTCAGTTAGCCATAAACAATAAAGAGAAATTTTCGATTTTATTTGATATATACGATGATCGAGGCTGCTATGCGTATTACTTTTAAAATTTTATAATGAAAATATTTGGAGAGGAAAGATATGGCAATTTGGCAATGTGAGTTTTTTATTCTACCTAAAAGCGATACATATGATCTACAATACGACCGGCAATATGGCAATATAAAGCTTTTTGAAGACGATAAATATTGGAAAAAAGCAAAGAACAAAAAAGAGATATTTTCTAAAATTTCGCACCTATTAAAGCCCGAAAAATCTTGGTCTAGCGAAATATACCAATACGGAAGCAAAAACGGCAACCGCTTAGAGGTATTTTTTGATGCTAATAATATAATAGAGTCCATTACGTTTCGTATCGACTTTAGATCCGAGTACGAGGCCGTATTAAGGGGCATAATATCATTGTGCGAGAAAAACGGCTTTTGCATTATAGATGGCAATTTAAATAATTTAAAATTATCCTTTAATGCTATAAAAGAGACAATCAACAAATCCAAAAACAAAGAATTTTTTACAGAACTTGTTAAAAATAATATAATAGACGATAAAAACAAACCGCCTATCATAGAAGCGGTAGACGATTTCAAATTTAAGGATGATTAAAAATGATTGTAAAATGTATAAAAGAAGACGAGCATGAGCATCTGAGATTAAATAGAACCTATTTTGTTCATGGCATCCAATATGAAGAGGGACGGATTTATTATTGCATATTACCGTTTGAAGACGATATAGATTACAATCGATTTAATAGCAAATATTTTCAAGTAATAGATGAAACGATACCTACAAATTGGAAATTTGGGATGCATAGAGGATTTTTTGAATGTTTTACCGCATCTTACGAAGAGCTCGTAGCCGATGAAGATCATTATGGTAAGCTTATTGACGGAGACCCAATAGAAGAGGAAATTTTTAGGAAGAGAAGAGCCGAGATGATTGATGACGTATATAATACATATATCATCAAAGATTTTAATCGTTTCATATATTATCTAAGCTCTAACCTATCGGTGCAGATGAATATCGCAAATAAAGTATTTGATATAGAGATATCGGACGCAAACGCTGAGGCCAAACATCGCAAAATGAATATTTTAAAGGATGATGGATATAGCTGGTATTTGATCGAATCAGACGCAAGCACCTTTAAAGCCAACTTTACAAATGATTATTTAAGACCCGTATTAAAATATCTTAAATTGTGGCTAGGCAGAAAGAATTTTAGATAACCGGGCAGAAAGATTTAATATGGCGAGTGCGACCGATAAAGAAATTTTTATAAAAATTTTAAACGAAGATATCGATGTATGGCGCCCGGTAAAGGCTGTTCAAATCGCGCAATATATTTTTAAAATTACCGATACGACGAATTTTGAATCCGAACTGGATGAAATTTTAGAATTCAAACAGGGCGATATTGTAAAATGCAGAGAAAAAGACGGCGATTTATATGCTTTTGAGCTATTAGAAAAACGTGTTTTATAAATAACGACGCGCTTATCATATGGCTTGATTTAATCCCATTTTTCGCTATAATGAGCGTCAAATTTCACTCACGGGGATAGCGATGAGCCTTGTTTCTTACGAATTAAAAAAGCAAAAACTAGATGGAACACGCAATGTGGCGCTTTGGAAGGCGCGTGGCGGCGTGGCGGCAGTAGTGCTGGCGCTGTTTATCGCTATGCGCAAGGATTTCGGAGATTTCTCATTCCTGTTTTTATTAGTGTTGCTAGCTCTTGCTTATCCTGCTTACAAATACCTAGCCGTGCGCATTTCGCGTAAATTTGAAGCGCTCAGCGAAGAGGCCTTCAAAAACGAATTTTTGCTTTGGATCGCAAAGGAGCTGCGCCTTACCTTTCAGCCTTTCGGCGCATTTTTACTCGATGAAATTTATAAAAATCCGCTGCGCAAAGAGGCAAATCTATGCACTTGCAAGCACGCTATAGTAGGCAAGACGCCCGAATTTGGCATAAAAATCGGCGACATCTGCCTAAGTCGCGATTTCGATAAAAACAGAGAAAATCGGGTATTTGAGCTGGATAAAATTCTGCATCTCAAAAAAAAGGATGATACGGCGATTTTCGACGGGCTTTTTGCAAAATTTGATTTTAGCGAGACCTTCGATAGTAAAATTTTAGTCGTGCCGCGCGGAGAGTTCATCTTCGGCGCATCGGATCTGAAGCTGCTTAAAGACAGCCCGCACCTAAGCGCGTCGTTTGACGTTTATCTCAACAACCCCGCTGCCGCCGCATTTTTGCAAAACAAAAAAATTTTAGAAAATATGCAGACGATCACTCTAAATTTGTTCGGCAAAACCGAGCTCTATCTGGGCGAGAACAACCTAGTAATAGGCGTTGAAAATAGCGAAATTTTCAAATCCGCGCCGAGCTCGCAAAGCGCAAAACTGCTCGAAAGCCTAAATAAAATGATCGAGATCGCTAAAATTTTTGCCTATCTCAAAAAGCTCGGGCAGGTGGAATAATCTACGCTTTAAATTTAACCGAGCGTCGTTGAAACAATTTGGTTCTTGCGAAGGCTGCGCTTTTTTGCTCGTCCGTTATTAAATCAAACTACTTCGAAAGGCAAGGAATTCTTTAATAAGCAATTTCGCTTTGCTATCGATCTTAGTCGCTTAAATTTTTACAAAATTTTATGGCGGCTCTTAAAAAATTCCAAAATTTCTCGAAATTTTACTGACACCCTTCGCACTCGATCGAGCGATCGGCGACGTTGTTTAGTTTCTCGCTATCGGGGCTTTCGGAGCGTAGATAGTAGGTCGATTTTAGCCCCAACTGCCATGCGAGCGTGTAAATTTCGCTCAGATAGCCGCCGCTTGCCTTATCTAGGCTCATGAAAATATTTAGGCTCTGGCCTTGATCGATCCATTTTTGGCGGATGGCGCCCACCTTTACGAGCAGGCGCTGATCGAGCTCGTACGCAGGTACGTACGCCTGCCACGTTTTCGGGCTTAAATTCGGCACGACGACCGGGATCATGCCGCTTAGGTTGTGCTCGAACCATTTACGCTTATACACCGGCTCGATCGTCTGCGTAGTGCCTACGAGTATGCTGATGCTCGATGTCGGTGCGATCGCCATCAGATAGCCGTTTCGCATGCCGTCGCGCTTTACTTTCTCGCGCAGTCCGTCCCAGTCGCAGCTGCTCTGCTCAAAAAGCCCGCCGCGCTTAACAAGCGCTTTGGCGTTTTCGTTCGCTAAATCGATCGGGAAAATTCCTTCGCTCCACTTTGAGCCCGCAAAATCGGGGTACTGTCCCTTTTCCACGGCTAAATTTGAACTTGCTTTGATCGCGTTAAAGCTTACGTTTTCCATTATCCTATCGATCAGCTCGAAGTGCTCGTAGCTGCCCCACTTCACGCCGCGCTCGGCAAGCATCTGCGCCTCGCCCATTACGCCGAGCCCTATCGCGCGGGTTTTTAGATTGGTGTGTTTGACTTTAGCGTGCGGGTAAAAATTTAGATCGATGACATTATCGAGCATCCGCACGGCGATCGGCATCACGCGAGCTATCTCTTCGCGGCTATTGATTTTGCTTAAATTTACGCTTGCGAGGTTACAAACCGCCGTTGTGCCCTCGCTGCAGCCCTTTTCTACGATAAAAATTTCTTTGCCGCCCAGCGTGTCCAGCGCGGTGATCTTTTTCGCCTTTTTTACGATGCCCGCGTCGGTTCTTACATCTTCGTTTTCCTCAAACAGCCTCTCGCTGCCGTCGGCAAATACGACCTTAATTTTATAGTGGTTCGGCGCCGTGTTTTGAAAGATCTCTGTGCATAAATTTGAGCTCCTGATTAAGCCTTGATGCGCGTTTGGATTGATGCGGTTGGCGTTATCTTTGAAGCACAAAAATGGCATGCCCGTCTCAAAATAGCTCGTTAAAATTTTCTTCCAAAGCTCCTTTGCCAAGATGGTGGATTTTGAAATTTTATCATCGGCCTCGTACTGCTCGTAGCGCGCCTCAAATTCCGCGCCATACAGATCGCTAAGATCGCTTACTTCGGCGGGATCGAAGAGCGTCCACTTGTCACCGCCTTGAAGCCTTTTCATAAACAGATCGTTTATCCACAGCGCGGGGAAAATTTCATGCGCGCGGCGCCTCTCCTCGCCCGAGTTTTTGCGCAGATCGAGGAAGTCGCTCACGTCCATATGCCACGGCTCGATATACACGGCGATAGCGCCTTTGCGCGTGCCCAGCTGATCGACGGCAACGGCGATGTCGTTCGTGATCTTTAAAAACGGGATGATGCCGCCCGCAGCGTTTTTATGCCCGTCGATGCTACCGCCCATCGCGCGCACCTTGCACCAGTCCCAGCCGATACCGCCGCCGAATTTGCTCAGAAGCGCCATCTCTTTGTAACTATCGAAAATTCCCTCGATATTATCGGGCGTAGAACCCACGTAGCAGCTGCTTAGCTGATGGCGCGTCGTGCGGGCGTTTGAGAGCGTAGGGGTCGCAAGCATGACTTCAAATTTAGATATAAGATCGTAAAATTTCTTCGCCCAGCCTTGGCAGTCTAGCTCGTTTTGCGCGAGGAACATCGCGATCGCCATAAACATCTGCTGCGGAAGCTCGATCGGCGCGCCGCTTTTATCTTTGATGAGGTAGCGATCGTAAAGCGTCTTGATGCCGAGGTAGTTAAACTGCAAATCGCGCTGCGGTTGCAAGTAAGAATTTAGATCCTCTAGGTTGTATTTTTCCTTTAAGCCGAGCATTATGCGGCCCGCCGCCTCGCCGCGAGCGAAGTAATCTTGCAGGCTGTTGTAGCCGCTAAAGCCCGTTACTTTGTGATATAGATCGTACAAAAATAACCGCGCGGCGACGAAGGTCCAGTTCGGGCGGTCCACGTCGATCTTCTCGACTGCGGTTTTGATGAGGGTTTGTTGGATCTCCTCCGTGGTGATCATATCGCGAAACTGGATCTTTGCGTCCACCTCAAGCTCGCTAAGGCTTACGTTTTCCAGCCCCTCCACTGCCTCGCTCGTGTATTTTTTGATCTTGCTTACGTCAAGTTCCTCGGTTCTGCCGTTACGTTTGATGACTTTCATATCGTTCCTTGAAATTTAAAAATGCAAATTTAGCGTTAGTTTCCCAATATAAAATACGTCGTCAAAAGAGGCGGCATAATAAATGCCTCAAATCCGCCGTCTTTTAAATTTACGCTAGCTGCGCTGCAAAATCGCGCATTATAGCCAAAATTGCTTAAGTCTATCTGTCATTATTTTGGCTTATAGATTTTAAAATTTAGCGAAGTGGGCGGAAAAGATGCGGTAAAATTTGAGCGAAATTTTATGGCGCCGCTGCGGAATTCTGCAGGTAAAAATTTGCGCGGAGTTTTGCGAAATTCTGCGCCGAAAAAGTAAGAAACAAAAAAAGCTTCGCGAGCGGATTTAAAATTTTGCTCGCAAAGCTTAAAAATTTAATTGTGCGGTAGCGGGATAGGCTTTCCGTTTAAGATCATAGAGTTGCTTGCCTTATCGAAGCTAAACTCCATCTTAACTCCATCTCCATCAGGCTTAAGAAACTGCGAGCCGTAAACTTCCGCCATAGGTGCAAAATCGCGCAAGCTGTCATAAGGCGATAGGAAGTCCGTGATGGTCGTATTTATCGTAGCTTTGCCGTCCAAGCTCATGCGCTTAAAAAGCTGCGTCTCGTCGATGTAGCCGCCTACTAGCGCGCTTGCGTTAAAAGCAAATTTCTTGCCGAGGCTATTTTCAAACGAAAAATCATTCACGTTGATTTTCATATCATCTTTTAGCAGCTTCATAAAAAGCTCTTTATTTTCCGCTAATTTTTCGCCTTCTTGTGGATTTGAGATAACAGACAGATATTTTTCGAAAAGTGCGGCGCTAAAGCTGGTATCGACGCCTAAATGGATGTTTCGCACTAGCACATCGGCGATCTTTAAGCTTTGGGCTTTATCGCTTTCGTTGAAATTTAAAATTCCATCTTTTACGCGGTAGCTACCTTCCGTGCTCATATCCGTAACTACGACGAAGCGCTGCTTATCTACAGTTACGACGAGCTCTTTTGTGCTGCCTGCAAAATCTATGTCATTTAAAAAGAGCTTAGTTATATTATCGTCTAGATCTTGGATGCCGTTTTTAAAGTTTGCTTCATAGATAAGATCCTTTATATCAAGACCCGAATCCTTGCCGTCGTCTATAAAAATTTCACCGATTTTAAAGCCCAAGGCTTTTATCGTTTTACCGCTCATATCGCTCGTGCCGTTTAGGCTAAGGCCTGCAAGACGTCCCATTCCGCCATCTTCGAGCACATTTATATCGGCTAGCTTTGCGCTAAATTTAACCTCGGTAGGTCCGTAGTTTAGATGCGTGCTAAGCGGCGCGTCAGTCTTAAACAGCTTCTTGCAAGGCTCCGCGTAATAAGGCGTCTTAATCGTTAAAATTCCGTCGCTCTCAAATCCATCCGCAGCGTTTTTTACGCTATGCTTGATAGTGTAGTCATAGCGAAAAGCAAAATCTTCCGGGAAAATTTTAGCAGGATCTGGCTCGTCCGTATCGTTGCTATCTTGCGCGCCTGCTTTTTCCTTTAGCTTGCTAAAGCCTTCAGCAAGGCTTTTTTGCAGTTTCTCTTTTTTTACTACGCCTTCGATAAAGCCGCTTGAGTTGCTATCTCCAGGATAAAATTTAGCGCTCTTAGTCTCGAAAATTTCGTTTCTAGCGATAAATTCCGCAATCTGTTGCTCAATCGCCGCGCTGGCACTCTTGCCGACCGCACCGTCAACCGTTTTGGTTATGCTATCGTTTACACTTTTAGCTACGCCCGTTTTAGCGTCCTTCGTCGCTACAAAAACGCCCACTATAAGCGCTACGATGACCACTAAAGCCGCGATGATCTTTTTCATCATCTCTCCTTTAAATTTAAAATTTATTTGGGTCGTATTGTGCCGTAAATTTCTAAAATTTTCAAATTCTAGCTTAGTGTGCTTTAACCTAAAAGAAGTTATAATCGCGGCATTAATATCAAAATTTAGGAAAACTTATGGCAAAACAAACGAAATATATTTTCGTCACCGGCGGAGTGCTGAGCTCGCTGGGTAAGGGCATTGCAGCGGCGTCGATCGCGACGCTTTTAAAGCACGCGGGGCTTAAAGTGCGCATATTAAAGGCGGATCCTTATATCAACGTAGATCCAGGCACCATGAGCCCGCTGGAGCACGGAGAGGTTTTCGTCACCGACGACGGCGCGGAGACCGATCTGGATTTGGGGCACTACGAGCGGTTCTTGGATGAAAATTTAAGCCAAGACAACAACTTCACCACGGGCAAAGTTTACAGCTCCGTCATCGAAAAAGAGCGCAGGGGCGATTATCTGGGCAAGACGATCCAAGTGATCCCTCACATCGTAGGCGAGATCGTGCGCCGCATAAAAAAGGCGGGCGAGGGCAACGACGTGCTGATCGTCGAGATCGGCGGCACCGTGGGTGACATCGAGGGACTGCCCTTTTTAGAAGCGATCCGCGCGATGAGAGTGGAGCTGGGTAGGGTAAATACGATGAATATCCACCTCACGCTCGTGCCTTTCATCAAGGTAGCGGGCGAACTCAAGACTAAGCCCACGCAACACAGCGTAGGTGAGCTGCGCCGCATCGGCATCAGCCCCGATATGATAATCTGCCGCTCCGAAATGCCGCTAAATCGCGCGCTAAAAGATAAGATCGCGCTAAGCTGCGGCGTGGATAAAAACTGCGTCATCGAAAGCCCCGATAGCGCGAGCATCTATCAGATCCCACTTGCGTTTTTGAAGCAGGATATTTTAACGCCGATCGCGGAGACTTTAAGCCTAAACAAGCTCGAAGTCGATATGAGCAACTGGGACAGCCTCGTTAAGCGCGTCATCGTGCCTACGAACGAAACCACGATCGCATTTGTCGGCAAATATATCGATTTGAAAGAAAGCTACAAATCCCTCACCGAAGGGATCATCCACGCGGGCGCTACGCTTGATACGCGGATAAACTTAAAGTGGGTAGATAGTGAAAAAATTGAAGCGAGCAATGTAGATGAAATTTTCCGCGACGTAAACGGAATTTTGGTCGCGGGCGGCTTCGGCTCGCGTGGGGTAGAGGGTAAAATTTTAGCCATAAACTACGCGCGGATGCATAAGGTGCCATTTTTGGGTATCTGCCTAGGGATGCAGCTTGCGATGGTGGAGTTTGCGCGCAATGTTTTAAAACTGAAAAATGCCAACTCCTCGGAATTTGATCCTCAGACCGAAGATCCGGTAATCTACCTCATCGATAGCTTCATCGACGCAAGTGGCAAAAAGCAGATCCGCACGCACAAATCCCCTATGGGTGGCACTATGCGGCTGGGTGGCTATGACTGCGACGTCAAAAAAGGCTCGCTTTTGGGTAAAATTTACGGCGAGCAAAAAACCATCCGCGAGCGCCACCGCCACCGCTACGAAGCCAATCCGAAGTACCGCGCCGATTTTGAAAAGCACGGGCTTATCGTCTGCGGTGAGAGCGACGGGCTTATCGAAGCGGTCGAGCTAAAAAACCATCCGTTTTTTCTGGGCGTGCAGTTTCACCCGGAATTTACCAGCCGTCTAGTACGCCCAAATCCTGCTATTTTGGGCTTTATCGAAGCATCCATAAAAAATGCTAGGTAAAAATGAGATAAGGGAAATTCTAAAATCGAGATTTGCTGGCGATCGACATACTAAAATTTCTGAAATTCCCTTACCCTGCGATCTGAAAGATACCTATAAGGCGGCTTTGCGCATAAAAACTGCCATCGAAGAAAACCAGCGCATAGCCGTAGTCGGCGATTACGACGTCGACGGTATCGTAAGCACCGTCATAATGAGCGATTTTTTCAATCAAATAGGCGCGGATTACGTCATTAAGATCCCGAACCGCTTCACCGACGGATACGGGCTAAACAGCGAGATTATAGAAGAGCTTGAGGATGTGGATCTCATCATTACCGTAGATAACGGCACCTCCGCGATGGAAGCTGCCGAAATTTGCGCCCAAAAGGGGATCGATCTCATCATCACCGATCATCACATGCCCCCGCCCGTGCTGCCGAGAGCTTATGCGATAATCAATCCGAAGCAGCCTGACTGCACCTTCCCAAATATTGAAATTTGCGGCGCGCAGGTAGCGTGGTATCTCGTAGGCGCGCTAAAAGAAGCCCTCGGCGTGAACTACGATATGGCAAGCTCGATGGATATCCTCATCATCGCCATAATCGCCGATATGATGGAGCTGCGCGATATGAACCGCGCACTTTTGCGCTTCGGCATCAAGCGGCTAAATAGCTCGAACCGCGCCTGCTTCAAGGCGATTAAGGAGCATTATTTCAAAAAACATTTCGAATTCGACGATATCAGCTACACGATCGCGCCGCTAATCAACTGCACGGGGCGGATGGACGATGCGACGATGTCGTATAAATTTCTATGCGCCAAAAATATCAGAGAGGCAAACCACTACCTAGAGACGATAAATTCCATCAACAACTCGCGCAAAGAGGAGGAGAAAAGCCTCTACGACGAGATCGTAAAAAGCGTAGATCCGAACGACAACGTCATCGTCGTGTGGGGCCCGCAGTGGCACGAAGGCATCATCGGCATCGTCGCAAGCCGCCTAAGCAAGACCTACAAAAAGCCCGCGATCGTCTTTAGCGTGAGCGACTCGCGCGCCAAAGGAAGCGCGCGCAGCATCGGCAAATTCGATATTTTAGAGCTGATCTCCTCGCAAAGCGAAATTTTAACGACCTTCGGCGGACACAAGGGTGCTGCGGGCGTGGGGATCGATCCTGCGCTACTTCAGGAGTTTAAGCGGCGCGTAAATGAGCGCATTACGCCTAAGGATCTGAGCGATTTTAGCGCGCAAGACGATCTGCTGGGCGAGCTGGACGCGTCGCAGATAGACTTCGAGTTGCTTGAAATTTTAGAATTTTACGAGCCGTACGGGCAGAAAAATCCGCGCCCGCTCTTTTGTATCAAAGGCGCGCGCGCCCGCAATATCAGGGAGATCGGTAAGGAGAGCAAGCATATCAAAATGGCGCTTGACAAAAACGGCGGCAGCGTCGAGGCGCTGTTTTTCAACTACGACTTTTTGCCGCGCGCGGGCGAGCGGGTGGACGTGATCTTTACGATTAGCAAAAACAACTTCCGCGGCACGATCACGCCCGAGCTAATCATCAAGGAGCTAGCCCCGAGCGAAAGCTAAATTTTAAAATTTTAGACCGGCTTGGCGTGTATTTCGCGCCGGACACGGCCTTTAAATTTAACGCACGATCTGTGCATTCAAGCGCGCAGTTTTCGGGCTCAGCTCAGTTTGCGCACTCGGCGGGTTTACCCTACTACAGCGCCTGTCTGCTCGACTAGCTTGGCGCGCATTTGCACGCCTGGCGCGGCTTTGAAATTTAACGCCCGAGCTATGGATTTGACTTGCGATGAGAGCTCAAGCGCGCGATTTCGGGGCTCGGTACGGCGCGCAAACGCGATGCGTTATTTTCAGCTCCCGCACGGTTTGCAAAACAGACGAAATTTTTGAACGCGGTAAAAGTAAAATTTAAACGTTTCTAAATTTTAAAATTTTGCGAGGACGAGCGGGAACGGTCTGAAACAGACAGAAGAGCCCTGCAAATGGAATTTAGGATAAAATTTTATGAAGCGGCGGGCGGGCTAAATTTTAAAATTTGACCCACCCTTAAACTTAGAGGCTAAAAAACCACCACTAAAAACCACTTAAACGGCATCGGAGCGAAGATCGCGTGCGGCAAGCCCGCAGGCATGACGATACTTTGTCCCGCTTTTACGCGGTGCTTCTGCCCGTCGATCGTGAAATCGCCCTCGCCCTCAAGCACGTAAACGAACGCGTCGCCGTCGGATTTATGCGAGCTGATCTCCTCGCCGCCGTCGAAGGCGAAAAGCGTCATATTCAGCGCAGCATTTTGCGCGAGGGTGCGCGAAATCACCTTATGAGGGGACACTTCGACTAGCGAAGCAAGCTCTACGGCCTTGGCGGCGTCTATATTTTTGATGTGTTGCATAAGCTCTCCTTGAAATGAAATTTGATCGATTTTAGCTAAAATTTGGCAAGCCTGCTTTGATGATCATCAATCCGGATCCGCGCTGAAAGGATTTTTCAGAAAGATCGGGATGAAGCTTATCAGATATAGCGCGACCGCGGCGATGAAAAGCGCCGAGGGGATCATCACGTACAAAACAAAGCTCTCGCCCGCAAAAACGGCTCTTAAAGCCCCCGCGAGCAGAGCCAAAACGAGCGCCGCGCGGCTTAGGCGCGGAAAATTTAGTGGCGAAATTCCGCTGTGGCGCTGTCCGGCGATCATTCCTACGAAAAGTATCGCGCCATACATATAGCAGATCGCGATGACGTGCAGCGGCGCGACAGCATATCCCCCGCGGATCAGCGCCGCGCCCAGCCACAGGTACCCCGCCGCGCACGCAGCCTGCAACGCGTAGTAAAACGCCATATAGTGGCGGCTTAGAATTTCGGCGTAGTGCAGCTCGCGAAGCTTCGCCAAAAACAAAAATCCGATGCCAAGCGCGATAAATCCGCACGTCGCCTCGCTTAAAAATGGCGTCGCGAGCGCCAAAGCGAAGGCGAGGAAAGCGGCTAAATTTTTGTAGATAAAATTTGGAATAAAAACGGCGTCCTTCAGCCCGCCCTCTCTTAGCGCTTCGTTGCCGATGACGACGCTTATGCGGTAGCTTACGACGGCGATTGCCGCGACGTTGATATGCACGAAGCTAAGTAAAAACTTCTCATCTCCGCTCGCGCCGTAGGCCGCAGAGCAGGCGCAAAACGCCGCAAGGACCGTCAGGATGCTAAAATTATTCGAGTTTTTATCCAGCCACAAAAGCAGCGCCGCAAAGATGAAAAATATCGCCCAAAACAGCCCCACAATCGCCGCCGCAAGCCGTAAATTTAAAAAGCTCGCGATAAAAGCCGCGATCAGGCAGGCGGCAAAGGCGAGCGAAACAGGCTTTAGCGAACCCTCGAAGTTCGTCCAATCGGGCAGCGCGGTAAGCAAAAACGCCGCGTAGATGCACGAGGGCGCCAAAAACAGAAAATAAAATTTATGAGCGGCGACATAATCGATTTCAAGCGCATCGGGCGCTAAAAAACTAAGTGCGCCCAGCGCCGCAAAAAAGCAGGCGCAAAGAATAAAGGCGCGCATCGGATGGGAGAAAAAATTTCTCGCGCACTCGTCTTTAAATTTAGGCGCGTAAAAGCCTAGCTCTTGCCGCTGCGCCGGGCACGGCTCCGGATTTTTGAGCTCCTGCGGCGAAACGGGCTCGGTTTGGTCTTGTGTGGAATTGGTCTTAAAATTTAGATCTGAATTTTTAGCGCTTTGCGAGAAGTTCTGAACGGAATTTGGATCGGCGCTTCTGCCGTTTTGTGAGAAATCCCACGCGAAATTTTGATTTTTAAAGCTTTGCGCGGAGGTGGATTTGGAGTTTTGACTTTGATCGGAGCTTTGACCGCTCCGCAAGAAACCATGACCGGAATTTTGATCGGAATTTGACCCAGAACTTTTAACGCTCTGCGAGAAACTCGACTCGGGATTTTTAGCACTTTGTGAGAAGTTTAGTTTGAAATTCCACTCAATGCTTTTACCGCCCCGCGAGAAGTCCTGAGCGGAATTTTGATCATAGCTTTTACCGTTTTGTGGGGAACTTGACAAGGAATTTTGCTCTGGATTTTGGGCGCCTTGTAAGAAGTGCTGAATGGAATTTTGATTTTTAAATCCTCGCACGGGCTCTGCCTCTAGACTCCGAGCAAAATTTTTAAAATTTTCTGTGAAATCGGGGGCGAAACGTTTGAAATTTTGTGCGGCTTCGCAGCCTCTGTGCCGTAGGCCAGGTCCGCACGGCGCACCAACCGCACTCTCAAAGTAGGATCTGCGCGGCGTGAGAATTTTACTTTCAGAGCCTAGTCTGCGCAGCATACGGGTTTCGCGCCCGAAACTCGTCAAATTGCGCTGCTCGGCGCTCTTGTCGGCACCTTCGCCGGCGCGGATTTGCTTTTTTAAATTTGCAAATTGCAGCGCGGCGAGGTTAAATTTCTTCAAATTTACAGAGCCAAAATTCTTAAAATCGCGCGCGTCGTGTAAATTTAAAAAATTCCGCACCGCACAAAACGTGCCTAGAGCTGGATTTTGCTCGCTACCTAGCCCACTTGCATCGCAAAACAGCGAGCGATAGGCGCTAAAAACGGCTTTTTGGGCGCTGAACTGCACACTCAATCCACATACATCAAAACCGCAACGCGAAAAGGCGTCTCGGTTCGCGTCAAATTTGCAGTACAAATGGACGCCCCGCTTCGTGCCAATGCGACGCAAGCAAATGCCTGCATTGAAATTGCGCTGCGAGCGTCCGTTCATACTAGATTGCAAACGGCCGCTCGTGCTAGAGCTGCGTCGCAAACGAGCGCTCGCGCTGGGATCGCGGCGTGAGTGGACATCTCTGTTCGCGTCAACGCGCCGCAAGTAAGCACTCACGCTAGAGCCGCAGTATGTATCGCTGCTAAATTTCGTCGAATTTTGCGCTGCAAAATCGCAGCACACTGCGCCGTTCAGGAGCACGTTCACGCTATAATCGCAGTTCGCACGGCTACGCAGTTCGTATTTCGGTGTGATAAAACCGCAGCGCCCTGTATTCTGTGAGAGGCTGTGTCTGCCCGCGCCGACATCGATATATCCAGAACCCCGCAAAAGCTCGCATCTGCGTGCGCTTAGGTCGTCGCAGCTAGCGCCCAACAGGAGCTTGTAGTTACGCGTGTCAGGATTGCGATGCGCACCAAAGCCCTGCTTGCTCGCGCCTAGACCGCAACGTAAGTTCAAATTTCGTGCGGAACCTCCCTGTTTGCGCGCATTAAAGATAAAATTTCTATTCATAATAGCTCACTCCCCTAAACTGCTCGCTTACCACGCGCTCTTCGTACCGCTCGTCGCGCGCGCTTAGCGGCTCGTCCAGGCTCACGACGCGTCTAAGCCCCATCCCTTTGGGCTCGAGCTCGATGATCTCGTGGCTTAGGCGTGCGGCTTCGAAGCGGTCGTGGGTCACCAAAAGGCAGGCAAGCCCCTCACATTCGATCTTTGAGACTAAAATTTCGATCAGCACGCCGCGCAGATCGCGGTCTAGACCTACAAACGGCTCATCAAGCAGCGCTAGATCGCAGCCACTAAGGATCGTGCGCAAAAACGCCGTGCGCTTTTGCATGCCGCCGCTTAGCTCGCGCGGGAATTTATTCAGATCGCTCGGGCTTAGCCCGATCTTTGCAGCGAGGGCGTAAATTTCGCTCACGTCCGCGGGACTAAAAATTTCGATATTTTTAAGCGCCGTGAGGTTCGGTAGCAGGCGGTTTTCTTGAAACAAAAAGCTGATTTTTTTAAAGCCGTTTTCGATCTGCCCATTTTTTTTATCCTCTAGCCCGCAGACCAGCCGTAAAAGCGAGGTCTTGCCGCAGCCGCTGGGGCCAAAGAGCGTCTTTACTTCGCCCGCGCGCAGCTGCAGCGAAAAATCGGAAATTATAACGTCGCGTAGAATTTCGTAGCGCAAATTTGAAATTTTTAGCATCATCTGCTCCATGGCATCAGTAAAATTTGAAGCGGCTTGGTCACGAGATAATCAAAAAGCGCCGTAAAAGCTATGACCAGGCACACATACGCCATGACCTCGACCGTATCGATATTTACGCGCGCTTCGGCGATCTTTGCGCCGATGCCGTCGTTCGCGCCTAAAAGCTCCGCCATTACAAGCACTTTCGCGCCGTTGCTGACCGCGACGTAGATCGCAGGGAGTAGCCGCTCGATTAGATGCGGCGCGTAGAGGTAGCGCAGTTTTTTAAAAATGGAGCTTTTATAGCTGTCGAAAAGCTCGGTGTATTCGGCGCTTACGCTAGCCATCGCCTGCGCCGCGGACGCAAAAGTCATCGGCGCGACGACGATAACGACGGTAAAAAGCACGCTTTTATCGCCGAAATGAAACCAAAATATCGCAAGCACGATCCAGACGATGGGCGGCGTCGAAAGAAGCACGGTAATTAGCGGGTTTAAAAAGGCTCGCAGGCTTTTGAAATACCCGGCCGCAAGCCCGCTGCAAATCCCCGCAAAAAGCGCGAGGAAGGTACCCACAAGCGCGCGCTTAAGCGACAGGGCTAGATCGTTTGCGGCGAAATTTTTTAAAATTTCGCACGCCTTAGAAAAAACAGCCGCGGGCTGCGGCAGGATTAGCGGCCCGTAAGCCTCGCTGGCCACCTGCCAGACGGCTATGAAAAAGCACACCGCACCCAGGCTCGCAAAGCCGCCCCACAGATAGTCTATGACGTAAAACGCGGGGTTTTGGGCTTTGCGAATTTTATCGATTTTTAGCATAGAAAAAACTCGTCCTTAGGCATCGCGCCGCCGATGAGCTTGGGGTTAAATTCCATCAAAATTTCATAAAATTTCAAAAGCTCGTCCTTGATCTCGCTAGGCTTTTTGACGCACAAATTCGACGTATCGATGCTCATAAATATCGCAGGCGGCGGCGCAGGGAAGAAATTTGTCCCGATCGCCGCGGCGCTTTGTTTGTTCGCTTTGATCCACGCAAGCGCGTCTGTCAGATCGGCATTTAAAATTTTAAAATCCGCCTTTTTCGCGGCGTAAAAATCAGTATCGGCGATGATGCCCGCTTGCGGGATGACGGGCTTTACCGAAAACGCCTGCGCCCATATATCGCTTAAATTTGCCCCTCGCTGTACGGCGATGCCCGATACTTTGCCCTTTAAGATCATGGCGCTTGCTAGCGGCTCCACCGTGATCGCGACGTCGTAGTCCTTAGCCAAAAACAGCTGCGCGCTCTCTGCGGGGCTGGCGGTGTAGTCGATGTTTAACCCGCTAATACCCTGCTTTTTCGCTATGGCTCGCACGATGATGTCTAGCATGTCGTTTTTAAAAGGCATTACGATCTTTTTGCCCTTCAGCTGCGCAAATTCCGTTATCTTATCGCCTTTGCTCATCACGAAATTTAGCCCCTCGGTGAGGATATTTACCATGCCGATCTTGCGCCCCTGATTTGCGAGGTTTATCCCCACGTTACTAGGGCTCATCATGACCTTGTACTCGCCGTTTGCCACGCCCGCGCGCAACTGATCGGGATCGCGCCAAAGCTCGAGCTTCGCGTCGTATTTTTTGCCGATCTGCCCCTGCATGCACGCAACGCCGATGATGAGGCTAGGCATCGCGGGCGCGCCGTAGATAGTAAAAGCTTCCTTTGCAAAAAGAGGGCTAGCAAGCCCGCTAGCCGCCAACACAGACGTTAGTTTTAAGAAATTTCTTCTTTGCATCTTTTCCCCTTTTCATTCCCGCCAAACGGCAAGATTTTGATAATCGATGTGCAATTATATCAAAAATAGGAGTTATTCGGTTTGATTAAGCTCAATACTCCGGCTTTAAATTTTAATGCGTTAAAATTTAAAACGCCCTGCAGCGGTAAAATTTTATGCTAAAATGAAGAAAATTTCAATTCAAGGACATAAAATGAGAAGCGACATCATCAAAAAGGGCTATACGCGTGCGCCGCACAGAAGCTTGCTAAGAGCGACCGGACTAAAGGACGAGGACTTTGAAAAGCCCTTCATCGGCGTGGCAAATAGCTTCATCGAGATCATCCCGGGGCACTTTTTCCTCAACAAATACTCCGAAATTTTAAAAGACGAGATCCGCAAAAACGGCTGCGTACCCTTTGAGTTTAACTGCATCGGCGTGGACGACGGCATCGCGATGGGGCATAGCGGGATGCTTTACAGCCTACCTAGCCGCGAGCTCGTCGCAAACTCTATCGAAACGGTGATGAATGCGCACGCCCTGGACGCTCTAGTTTGTATGCCAAACTGCGATAAAATCGTGCCCGGCATGGTTATGGGCGCGCTTCGCGTGAACGTGCCGACGGTTTTCGTCAGCGGCGGCCCGATGAAAAAGGGCTACACCAAAAAAGGCGAGCCGATCGACCTATCCACGGCGTTTGAGGCGGTTGGTAAATTTGAAACCAAAGAGATCAGCGCCGAGGAGCTAAAAGAGATCGAGTGCAAAGCCTGTCCAAGCGGCGGCAGCTGCTCGGGGATGTTTACGGCAAACTCGATGAATACGCTGTGCGAAGCGATGGGTATCGCGCTAAAAGGCAACGGCACCGTGCCTGCGCTCACGCCTGAGCGCGAGGAGCTTATCCGTGAGGCTGGACGTCGCATCTGCGAGATCGCGCTGGATGAAAAATACAAAATCCGCAACATCGTGAACGAAAAATCTATCCAAAACGCCCTAGTCGTCGATATGGCGATGGGCGGCAGCAGCAACACCGTGCTGCACATCCTAGCTATCGCGCGCGAAGCGGGGGTAAATTTGCAGATCGCAAGCCTAAACGACATCAGCCGCAAGATCGCTCACATCGCTAAAATCAGCCCGAGCCTGCCAAATATCCACATGGAGGATATCGACCGAGCTGGCGGACTAAGCGCCGTGATAAATGAAATTTCGCGCCGCGACAACGGACTGCTGGGTCTAGACGCGCTAACCGTAAGCGGCGAGAGCCTAGGCGAGCGCGTCGGAGCTAGCGCCATAAAAGACGAATCGGTCATCCGCAAGGTCGAAAACGCCTACTCGCAGGTCGGCGGGTTGGCGATTTTGTTTGGAAATTTAGCCGAGCAGGGCTGCGTCATCAAGACCGCGGGCATCATCGGCGAGCGCAAATTTAGCGGCAAGGCCGTGTGCTTTAACAGCCAAGACGAGGCGATAGAGGGGATATCAAGCGGCAAGGTAAACAAAGGCGACGTGGTCGTCATCCGCTACGAAGGGCCGCGCGGAGGCCCGGGTATGCAGGAGATGCTAAGCCCTACAAGCCTAATCATGGGGCGAGGGCTGGGTGCGGACGTGGCGCTGATCACGGACGGCAGGTTTAGCGGAGCGACGAGAGGGTTAAGCGTTGGGCACGTGAGCCCCGAAGCTGCCGAGGGCGGTATGATCGGATTGCTACAAGACGGCGACGTCATCGATATCGACGTGGATACGTACGCGATCAACGTGCGCCTAAGCGAAGCCGAGATTGCAGAGCGCAGGGCTAAATTTAAGCCGATTGAAAAACCGCTGCCGTACCGCTGGCTACGAATGTATCGCAAGCTGGTAACGAACGCTAGCAACGGAGCGATTTTGGAGGCGTGAAAAATCAACATCAATGAAAGTCTTAGGCTTTGAAATTTCTCTCAAGGCCTAAAATATGGTACTACTTATGAAAAATAAATTTTATTATTCTATCTGCAGCTTTTTCCGTAGCCCTTAGAATATCTTCTTTTACCCATGAGTTTTTTGGATAATTAATCAAATCATTCGCTATAGCATAATTACTATCTTTATAACCTGATTTATTCTTTATTGATTTTTGCTTCTTTGTTTGAAACCAATCGTTCCCAATTGATTTATTTATATCTTCTTCTAGAAGAATTTTATTTCCAAGCCTATTAACGACATCGTAGAATTCATCAATATTTTCTATATGCGCATTTTCTCTTATAGTATTTATATTGCGACCACTTGCAGGCATTATATGCTCTATATTTGTGCTTTCGAAAAAATCAAATTTTTTATCTCGTTCTTTAGAATACAAATATTCATTTAAAAATACTAAAGTATTTCTGTTATATTCTAATAAAATTTGCTTAATATCGTCTTCATCCCATTTTGCATTAATATGTTCATTAAAGTCTGTTACAATTTCTTCACAAGAGCAATTAGCATCTACTAACTTAATATTTTCGCCAAACAAAAAAGTTTTAAAATTTGTACTTGAGTATCCTGCATCCACTAGCTCCAGTAGAGCAAATAGTCGTAATAAACACTCTACGATATCTACTATACTATCTTCCGATATATTGTCTAAATTATATCTGTATAAATAGGAAATAAAAAATAATTTGGAATTTTCATTAAATTTTAGCAATAATTTTACAGCAGGATAGTCTTTTACTTTTTCCCATATCTGTATTATTTTATAAAAATTATTGCAAAGTTCTAAAGGTTTATTTAGAAGTTCACTTCTTATAGTCGTATAGTATGCTCTTAGGCCGGGAGTAGTGACATCTACATATCCGTTTTTTGTATATTCTTGATTCTTTGCACGATTTATATACATAAATTGCCGCAAAATATCGTCTATGTTTACAATCTTATATAACTCTAACTTTAGTGCGAATGAAATAATATCTTTCCAGAGTTCATTAAATTTATTTTTATCATTACCCGAATTTGAATACAACTGAGCCGATATAATATCGGCATCGGAAAGTGGCATACCGGTAGAATTTAGTGAATTAAACATCATAATAGCTTGTTCTACTTGCCAGCTACTAATTTCAATTACCTGGCATTCATATAAAAATTTCTTTACGAAATTATTTAATTTCATATCCCCATAATTATCTAGCTTCTCTTCATAAAAATACTTAAAATTCCGAAAAAAATTAGTATATTTATTATTCTTTTGTTTTTTTGGAATTTTATGGCAAACATTTTCAGCCTCCTCAAAATTTTGAGCTTTTAGTATTAACATCAATTCGTCTTTATATGGTTCATTTATAGATCTATTTTCTAAAAGCACAATCTTATCCGTAATACTCCAATCTTTTAATATGTCAAATTTTTTATCTTCATCAGCTTTAAACATGATTTGCACAATATCATCATGATACCGCTTTATAGAATTTCTTAACTTCTCCGAATCCTCATCGCGACTCTTATTATTTTTTAGTATGTCGCCCAATCGTAATTGCATAGCTTTTAATAGCAGTAAAAATGTCGTGGTGCGCTGCTGTCCATCGATCAAGGAATATTCACCAAATTTATCGGAATTAGAACAATCAAGGATTATAGTGCCGAAAAAATATGGATCTTTACTTTCGTTGTTTATAAAAGTTTCGATATCTTGCCATAATCTATCGCATTGAAAAATGTCCCATGAATATCCGCGTTGGTATTCCGGTATTACGAATCGCTTATCCTCTTTAATTTTTAAATAATCTTTTATTTCATCTAA
>CALKQT010000094.1 GCA_937990735.1 uncultured Campylobacter sp.
CCTGCTTTGATCGCATTAAATTCCTCTCGTTTTTAAATTTTGCAGAGTTTAAATTTTAAAATTTTGTGACTCTCAAAAATTTTACGTCACGCAGAATTCTGAGCCAAAGTAAAATTTTAATCTACGAAATTTCACAGCAGGCGAAATTGCGCAAATTTTAAAATTCCGCAGCGAATTAAATTTTACGCTACACAATTCCGCGAGCTTAAATTTCTTGCCGGAGTGAAATTTGATGCTGCAAATTCTATCGCAAAAATTCTGCGCTTTGAAATTTTAAATCTACGAATCCCGCTTCCGCGTCGCGTCGAATTCGCTTTATTTCCACAAAAACTTTAGCTCCGCTATCCGCTCACGCATCCGTTCAAGCTGCTCGTAAAACTCGCCCGAATAGGCGAAATTTCTCTCTATCGCGCCCATTTTGCCGACGCTTACGAAGCGCCCCAAAGGCACTCCCGATCTATCCGCGACGCAGCAGGCGAGCGTGCCGCAGGTATCAAAAAGGATATATTTTATGATCTTTACGATGCCCGCAGCGGGCGCCAAATACGCCGACGTGCCCAATAGCTCGCCGATCTGCGCGCCGGCGTGTTTGGTGTTTTGCACCGCGCCATCAAAAATTTCATCCGAAATTTCAAATCCCAGCTCGTTTTTAAGCGCGATCATCTCTTCGCTATGCGGGCCCACGATGGCGCTTCTCATCGATGAAATCTCCTTGCCGCTCGCTCGCGCGAGTTCAAATTTAAGCCGCGCGCCGTCTAGCTCGCCCGCCATGCCGATGACTCGCTCCTTTGCAAACCCGCTGGCCTGCAGCGCCGCATAAACCATCATATCAAGCGGATTGGTAACAACGACGATAATGGAGCCAGGCGCGTATTTTGCGGTATCTCGCGCGCATTGCGCGACGATGGCGGCGTTGCTGCCAAACAGCTCCTCCCTGCTCTGTCCCGCCTTTCTTGCGCGCCCCGCCGTGATCACGACGATGCCTGCGTCCGCTATGTCGCCAGGCTCAGTGCTGCCGCTTATGCGCAGATCGCGCTCATAAACCGCCGCTGTATGGGCAAGATCGAGTGCCTTGCCGCGCGCGATCTGCTCTACCGCATCCACAAGCGCGATGCTATCTAACTTTTGGCTCAAAGAATCGCTTACGATAAGATCGTTTGCTACCGCTGCGCCGATGTTTCCCGCGCCAAATATCGCTATTTTCATTGTTATCTCCTAAATATCAGCCCGCATTTTTATAACTGCAGGGGTTAAATTTTAAAATTTAAAGACGAAATTTCATTTTTAAATTTTAATGCCGAAACGACCTTAAATTTTACCTCTGCGCCTTTACGTTACGCTCGTGCTCTGCCTGCGTGCGCGCAAAATCGTGAAGCCCGGTCTTTTTATTTCGCATAAAATACAGATACTCGCTCTTTGCGGGCGCCAAAGCAGCGCGTATCGCATCGCGAGAGACCACGCACACGGGCTCTTTAGGAAGTCCGTCGTTGAGATAGGTGTTGTAGTGGCTGGGGTCGGTGCGG
>CALKQT010000095.1 GCA_937990735.1 uncultured Campylobacter sp.
ATCGGCGTAACCGATACGCCTCATGATATGTACGGCAAGGTGATGAGTATCAGCGATGCGTTAATGTGGGATTGGTATAATCTACTAAGCCAAAAGAGCAGCGAAGATATTGAGCTAATAAAAGGCTTCGTGGCGGATGGCTCGATCCATCCCAAGGCGGTTAAGGAGGAGCTTGCCTCCGAGATCGTCACGCAATTTTATGACGAAAACACCGCCTTTGAGGCTAAGCAGGAATTTGACCGCGTCCACGGTGCCGGCGAGCTTCCTAGCGAGATCAAGGAATATCACGTAAGCTCGCCTGCATGGATCGTAAAGGCACTCATCAGCTGCAAGCTCGCCGTATCCAGCTCAGATGCGCGCAGGTTGATAAAATCAAACGCCGTCAGTATCGATCAAAATAAAATTTTAGATGAGCAGCTTCAGCTTAGCTCGGGCGAATATACACTCCAAGTAGGAAAGAAAAAATTCGCTAAATTAAAGGTGGATTAATGAGTATAAAAATAGGCAAACACGAGATTGCGCACCCGATAATTCAAGGCGGCATGGGACTTGGTATCAGCTGGGACAAGCTAGCCGGCAATGTCAGCCTAAACGGCTGTCTAGGCGTCATTAGCTCGGTCGGCACCGGCTACTACGAAAATCTTAAATTTGCCAAAAAATCGCTCGAGGGCAGACCATATCAAAGCGAGAATTTTTATAGCAAAGAGGCGCTTTTTACCATCGTGCAAAACGCCCGTAAAATTTGCGGCGATGCACCTTTGGGGATGAACGTAATGTGCGCGGCGAACGACTACGAGCGCATTGTGCGCGACACATGTGAGGCAGGTATCGACATCATCATAAGCGGCGCGGGGCTTCCTACCAATCTGCCGGAATTTACGGCCGATTTTCCGGATGTCGCGCTCGTGCCCATCGTCTCCTCCGCCAAGGCTCTTAAGATCATCGCCAAGCGCTGGAAGCAGCGCTACGACAGAATTCCCGACGCCGTAGTGCTCGAAGGTCCTCTTAGCGGCGGACATCAGGGCTTTACCTACGAGCAGTGCGGCGATCCGTCGTTTGCGCTGGATAATCTAATCCCGCAAGTAAAAGCGGAAATTGCGCAATGGGGCAGCTTCCCGCTCTTTGTCGCAGGCGGAATTTGGGATAAGAGCGACATCGATCGCGTGAAATCTTTGGGTGCAGACGGCGTACAGATGGGCACGCGCTTCATCGGCACCTTTGAATGCGACGCCGCGGAGGAATTTAAGCAGGTGCTTCTTAACGCCAAAAAAGAGGACATCCGGCTTCTAAAATCGCCCGTAGGCTATCCCGCGCGCGGCATTCATACCAATCTGCAAGATATGATCGCCGCAGGCACGGCGCCTAAGATCCGCTGTATCAGCAACTGCGTAAGCCCCTGCGAGCGCGGCAAAGGCGCTAACGCCGTAGGATACTGCATCGCAGACCGCTTAAGCGACGCATATTTGGGCAAAACGCAAAGCGGTCTGTTTTTTACCGGCGCGAACGGATGGCGATTAAACGAGATAATATCCGTGAAGGAATTGATAGAAAAACTTGTAAATGGCGAAGATAGTTAAAATTTTTCTAATCGCAGCTTTTAGCTGCGTATTGGCGTTTGGAGCTTCCAGCGAGGCGTTTTTTGCGAAATTCGATAAGGATTTCATCGTAGCGACGCCAAATTATAAGCGCTCGCTACACAAGGAGCTAAAATCGCTCTACCAAGGCGCGTCCGATAAAGAAGTCCGCATCAAAGCGCTAAAGAGATTGGTTTACAGCTCGAAAAATTTAGGACTTGATTCCTCGCCTTATGAATCTGCGCTAGCCAAATTACAAGGCAAAGCAAGCGATAGCAGCACGAATTCTAAAAAGCTCAAAGATGAAAATGCAAAAAATTCCAAAAGCTCGGACGAGAAAAATACTTCAAATTTAGCGCATAGCCCCAAAGCCTCCGCCTCAAAAAACTCTAAGAATTCAAAAAATTCCACTTCCAAAAATCTCAAAAAGACGCGCGCGCCAGAAGAAGCCGATCTAAGCTCGCTATCTAGCGAGGATTTGGAATTCTTACGCTCGACTAGGCCCCGCGGCGCAGACGACGCAAAAAACTCTACGGACGATACAAAGTCTTATGATTCAAGCGA
This sequence comes from uncultured Campylobacter sp., assembly GCA_937990735.1. Lineage (GTDB taxonomy): Bacteria > Campylobacterota > Campylobacteria > Campylobacterales > Campylobacteraceae > Campylobacter_B. The sequence goes on from CALKQT010000095.1 coordinate 2,139, forward strand.
AAATCCCGCAGGAGCCGATGACTCCTTACAAGCGCAGAATTCCGCAGGTAGCGCTGCGACAGAGCGACTAGATTCTGAACTTCGCAAAAGCAGTATAAAAAAATCCGCCCCCGATGCCAAACTCGCTTTAGCATCGCTGCGCGGCGATGGGGATGAGATCGTACTTGAGTTTAACCGCGATCTAAAGCGCGGTGATTATAAAGATTTTACGATCGCAAGTAGCGATAATTTTCGCTTCGTGATTGATTTTAGCGCGCGGCAAAAGTCACAAAAAACGCGGCTTAAAGATAGCTTCGTTAGCGATGTACGCGTCTCGCAATACAACGATAAGACCGTGCGCATCGTACTTAGCGATCCGAAAGAATTCAATGCAAACGTAGAAATTAACGGCAATATGATGATTTTAAGTACGGCTGAAGGCTTAAAAGCCGCAAAATCCGCGCGCGCAGAAAAAAACAAGGATCAAAAATCAGGGCGCAAGCACGTTCGCGAGCAAGATAGCGAGCCGCAAATCAGCACGATAGATGAATCTCAAGGCGCTAAATCGGTCTCCGTGGCCGCCGGTAAAATTTACAAATCCACCAAGGGCAAGCTCATCGTAATCGATCCGGGTCACGGCGGTAGCGATTCGGGCGCGGTCGGAAACGGGCTGAAGGAAAAAAATGTCGTGCTTGCCACATCCAAAAAGCTCGGTGCGCTGCTTACCAAGCGCGGATACAAGGTGCTTTATACACGCAGCACCGACGTGTTTATAAATTTAAGGTCGCGCACCGCTTTCGCCGCTAAAAAAAACGCCGATATGTTTATCTCGATCCACGCAAACGCCGCTCCTAACGCTAGCTCAGCACTTAAAATGAGCGGTGTGGAGACCTTTTTCTTAAGCCCGGCTAGGAGCGAGCGCAGTAAAAACGCCGCCGCACTCGAAAACAGGGGCGATTTGGAGGATATGAACACCTTCTCGAAGCAGACCTTCCTAAATTTCTTAAATCGCGAGAAGATAATCTCCTCAAACAAGCTTGCCATCGACATTCAAAGCTATATGCTAAGCTCGGTCAAAAAGAGCTTCTCAAGCAGAGACGGCGGCGTGCGCGAGGCGCCATTTTGGGTGTTGGTGGGCGCTACGATGCCCGCGGTGCTCGTGGAGATGGGCTACATCACGCACCCGCAGGAGGGTAAAAATTTAGGCAAAAGCGCCTATCAAGATCGCATCGCCCAAGGCATCGCAAACGGCGTGGACGCGTACTTTCAGAAAAACAAGTGATGAAATTTTACGCGCCGCGCATTTTTGCAAGCGAGATGAATTTTATTTCGGCGCGAGATCTGCCCCGCGGATATAGTTTAGCGGGCACGATGGATCTTGCGGATAAACAGAGCACGGAGGCGGTAAATTTAAAATTTTAGAGCCCCCGCGCTAAATTTAAAGCAAAACGTGCGGCGCTGCGCGTAAAATTCTGCCCGCGTGCCAAATATTTACTACGGGCGGGTAAATTTTACGGAGCGTCTTGCGGCGCCACGAGCCAGGGATGCATACGGCTTAAATGCGGATTTTAACGCGGCTCGGCGTAAAATTTTGAAGCATGTACTTGGCGCTACTTGACGCAGCAGAGCGCGACTGGCGGTAAAATTTACCGACAAAATCGCATTTAAGCCGCGCGAAGATAGCGATTTTGTCGCACTAATGCAAATCGTGCTTCAAACCGCGTCCGCGCAATTAGGATTGCACTTTAAGTCATGAGTATGTGTATCGCTCAAGCCACGCTTAGCGACGCAGTGACGCCTCAAAATTTTGAGCCATGTTCGCAGAGCGCACGATATTTGCGTAATGCTGCGAACGCGGCAGTTACAGCGTGCCGATACCTGCGCTCTATGTGTATTAAAGGTGCAGCTGAATCGTAAATTTAAAGATAAAATTTAAAAGGTCTGAAATGAAAAAAATCGTATTTTTGATCCTGCTTTTCGCGGCCGTCGCGCTCGCGCTCTACGTCACTTCGCGCGTCAATCCAAATCTTTTCGCCGAAATCAAAATCCTAGGCGCGCTGCTAAACGCCACGATATTCGGCGTCGCGCTCATCGCCTTAGCGATCGGCGAAAAAGACATAGTGCGCTTCCCGTTTCTTACCGCCTCGCTGCTGGCGCTGTTTTCGGGGCTGGTAGAGGGCGTGCTGCTCTTCGAAAACCGCTACTACATCGCGATCACCGCGGTGGCGTTCGTCGCCTTCGTCTTTTATCTGCAGATCAAGCACAAAAGATTTTCAAATAAAGCTTATAAAAATTCTGCGGACGAAGGCTCTAGAAATTTAGATGAGAGCGCAAATTTAAAAGACGCGGATTTCGGCGGCGCAAAAGAGGCGCAGGAGCCGCAAAGCAAAAGCGCCGCGACGGATGAAATTTTAAACTTTAAAAGCGGCGGCGAAATTTCAAATTCTCAAAACGAGGATGAAATTTTAAACTCCAGTGGCGATCTCGGTGAAAATTTCGCGAGCGGCGCCGATGAAAATTCTACGCATCGCGCCGATGAAAATTCCGACGAAAATTTTAAAATTTCAAACGGTAGCGCGGGCGAAAATTCCGCGCAAAATTTCAATCAAGGCGCTGAAAATTCCGCACCTGACGCAAGGCGCGATAGATGATCAAATCCGCGCTGATTGCGCTTGCGGTGATATTTTTGCTGCTTTTAAATTTAGCCAATCTTTTCGGCATGATAGGCCTAAGCGGGCCGGTGCCTGCGATGATCTGGTTTGCGATCAGCTTCTGCGGGGTTTTTTACCTATACAGATTTTGCGGCACAAAGCCAGTCGTAGCGCGGATCGGGATCTTTGCCGTAGCCTTCGTGGGCGGATTTTTCACGAGCGTTTTGTACTACGGATTTTTTAATTCGCAAACTTTGGAATTTGCCTTTACATACGCCTTTTTCGCGGTGGTTTTTACGCTCGGCATCAGCGTGATTTTGTAGCGAGCTTTAAAATTTAGCCCGCTGCTTAAAATTTCGCCGCCGACTTAAAAACAAGTCCCGCGCGATTTTGTAGAATTTCAAAATTTATCCGCACGGGCTAAATTTACATCCTAATCTTGTAGGTCTTGTAGTTATCCTTCATCCTAAACGTCAGCAAATTTTGTAAAATTCCAAAGAGGATCATAAAGGTGATGAAGCTGCTGCCGCCGTAGCTGAAAAACGGCAGCGGCACGCCCACGACGGGCGCGAAACCCACCACCATCGAGATATTGACGCCCGCGTAGATGAAAATGAGCGAGGCAAGCGCGCTCGTAAAGACCCGTATCAAATAATCGTTTTTAAAGTTGTAGTTTAGACTCAGCAGATGCAGTATCAGCAGCGCATACAGCGCGATCAGCGCGGTAGCCCCCACGAAACCGAAGCGCTCGATCGTGTAAGCGAAGATAAAATCGCTCGTCGCGATCGGTAGAAATTTAAAGTGCGTCTGCGTCGCTTCGTCTCTATCCTTGCCGTAGATGCCGCCGTTTCCGATAGCAATGATCGCCTGCTTGACCTGATAATTGGGCTCTTCGCTGATGAAATCAGTAATGCGCTTTTTTTGATAATCGTGCATGTTTTCGTACAAAATCGGCGAGCTGGCCACAAAAACGATGATCAGCGTAAGCCAAATTTTTTTATCGACGCCTATGATGAAAAGGATCGCAAATCCCGTCAAAAAAAGTATCGCGGCGGTGCCTAGATCGGGCTCTTTTGCGATCAGAACGAAAGGCAGAAGTATGTAAAAACTAAGGCGCAAAAAATCCTTCAGCCCGTAGCCGTTTTTCGGCGGCGGATTTTTGTGTATCAGATACATCAGCATCAGGATAAACGCGGGCTTCATCACCTCGCTGGGCTGCAGCGTAAAATGCACGAAAGGAATCTCCAGCCAGCGTCTCGCTCCTAGCTTGCTAACGCCGAAAAAATCGACGCTGAGCAGCAATATGATGTTGGTCCAATAAAATATCGGGATCAGATATAAAAATTTGCGTATCGGAAAGAGAAAAAACAGCGTAAAAACGGCAAATCCGACGCCAAAATAAACGACCTGCTTCGAGGATAGCACGTCGTTTGCCTCGCTTATTAAAACGTATGAAAAAACCACTATCGGCACGATCAAAAAAGGTTGAATGAAATCAAAATATGCTAAAATCTTTTTGTCAATTTTAAACAACGCTTAATCCTAATTAAAATTTTGACGTAAGAATAGCCAAAAAAGGTATAAATTTGGATAATCTAATAGCACAATGCAGCGAAAGGCTCGACATTTTTCTAAGCTCGCAGCTTGGAATTTCGCGCAATCAAATATCAAGCTTAATCAAATCCGCGGCAATCAGAGTGGACGGAGCCGTGCAAACTAAGCCCGGCTACAAGCTATCTGCGGGCGAGCTCGTGCACATCGACTACCCCGCGCCCGCGCCGCAGCAAATGAGCGCGGAGGGGCTAAACTTCGACGTTGAAATTTTATACGAGGATGAGGATCTGCTCGTGGTAAATAAGCCCGCAGGCCTTACCGTCCACCCCGCCGCAAGCGTCAAAGAACCCACGCTCGTGGACTGGCTCAAGTCTCGCGGCTATCTGCTTTCCACGCTCGGCGGCGAGCTTCGCGCGGGCATCGTGCACCGCCTCGATAAACTCACCAGCGGCGCCCTGCTCGTCGCCAAAAACAACGCCGCGCACGCCGCGCTCTCGGCGCAGCTAAGCGACAAGAGCATGGGGCGGATATACCTCGCGCTCATCGACCTGCCACTGAAAGAGCCCTGCGTGATCGAGCGCCCGATCGCTCGCAACCCTGCAAACCGTCTAAAAATGGGTATCGTGCCCGGCGGACGCAGCGCAAAGAGCGCGTTTTATGAAATTTTAAGCGGAGCGGAACTAAGCGAGCTTCAAAACTCCACCCAGAGGTGCGATGAAATTTTAGGCACGGGCGATGGTACGGCTGCGGGCAAGAGCGCAGGCACGGATAAAATTTCAGCCGCCGATAAAATTTTGGCTACGAACGCAGGCGCAAGTAGAATTTCGACTGAAGACAAAATTTCGGGCGACGCTATGGATAAAATTTTAACTGGTAATGCGGATAAAATTTCGGCCGTGTCCACAGGCGGGGATAGAATTTTAAGCGCTAGCAGGGACGCAGATATGAGTAAAATTTTAGCGACCGACGCAAGCGCGTGCGGGAATGAAATTTTAAATACAGTCCCAACTGCGGGCGCAGATAAAATTTCGACTACCGACGTGAGCGCGGATCAAACCCTGGCCGCCCGTCTCGCCGAGAATAAATTTTTAAATTTTAAAAATCCCGCTCAAAACCAAATTATGCCGCCGATAAACCTAAAGAGCTTTAATCTCGTCGCTGCAAAGCTCTTCACGGGCCGCACGCATCAGATCCGCGTGCATTTAAGCTCGATAAATCGGCACATTTTAGGCGATCATTTATACGGATTTAAGAGCGAAAACGCTAAAATTAGCAGGATTTTGCTCCATGCCTATTTGCTCTATTTCATCCATCCGCGAAGCGGTAAAGAGGTGAAAATATGCGCGGGCTTGCCGAGCGAATTTCTAAATTTTACGACAAATCAAAAGGTAAAGGATGAAATTTATGAAAAAATTTTACCGACTAACGTTGAGCGCTACTTTAGCGATACTAGCGGCTGGCTGCGCTATGTCTAGCGCGCCTAGCGCAAGCGACGAAAGCCTGCCGCGCGTGGAGGGCATCAGGACGATCACGAGCGACAATGAGATCGGACTTGAGTGGCCTAGATACGACAGCAATACCGCCGTACTGGGCTTTGTCGTTTACCGAGCGCCCGCAAGCGGCGGCGAAGCCAAAAAGATCGCCACTATCGCAGATCCATACTCCACTCACTACGTAGATACGAGGCTGCAGCCGGGCACTTCGTATAAATACACGGTGCGCACATACGGCGCCAAGGGCGTTTCGGCTCCTTCTCCTGTCGCTATCGCGAGCACAGCAAAGATGTTAGAGTCCGTGCCGTTTGCGCAGGCTATCTACGGGCTTCCGGGCCGCGTTAAGATCATCTGGCGCCCGCATCCGGATCTTCGAGTAAGCTCTTATCTAATCGAGCGCCGTCCTAAGGGAGGCGAGTCGTGGAGCACGATTAAAGAGGTTCGCGGCAGACTTAGTGCTGAATATATCGACAATATCGATTACGGCGAAGGATATGAATACCGCATTACCGTCAAAACCGAAAACGGAGAGCTGTCCAAGCCTAGTGCAGTCATTGCCGCAGCGCAGGCAGAATAAAGTTTGCCAAATTTCATAACCCAAAGTGTGAGCCTGCCGCCGCTGCCGATTAAACTCGGCGAGACCGAATTTTTAGAAACGGCGCGCGGCAGAAATTTAACGCTCGTGCGAACCAGAAGCTTTGATAGTGAATTTTTTATCACCCTAAAGCCCAGCGGCGATAAAGTGATAGTAAAGGGCGAAAAGATCACCAAGCCCGCCAAGATCGGCCATCTGCAACGAGCGCTCGAAATTTTTAAAGAGCGCTTCTGCGGGCCGATCATCTCGCAGGCGTTTGCTTACAAAAGCAGCTCGCTCACCGAAAAAACGCCGCTGATTTTGGACGAGAATGAAATTTTATCCCTCGTAAAAAGCTCTAAATTTAATAAAATTTTCATCGAGATCGGCTTCGGCTCGGGCAGACACCTGCTTCATCAAGCGCGCTCAAATCAAGACGCGCTGCTAATCGGTATCGAAATTTACAAGCCCGCGATCGAGCAGGTCGCAAAGCTAGCGATCCGCGAGGGGCTGCAAAACATTGCGCTGATTGCCACCGACGCGCGAGTTTTGCTGAGCCTGCTTCCCGCGGGCTGCCTACAGCGCGTATTTTTGCACTTCCCCGTGCCGTGGGACGACGCGCCGCACCGCCGCGTCATAAGCGACGAGTTCGCCTCACAAATCGCACGCACGCTCGGGCGCGGCGGCCGCTTCGAGCTTCGCACCGACAGCGAGGAATACTTCCTCTACGCAATGCAAAAGCTCTCGCCCTACGTTCAGTGCAAAGCGGGCGAAATTTCACACTTCAAAAACCGCGACGCCGCCGTAGCGAGCAAATACGAGGATAGATGGCGCAAAATGGATAAGGACATCTACGATCTGATCTACGAGAATAAAACCGCGGGTCTGGGCGAACCGCAGCGGTTTGAGATGGAATTTTTAAAATTTGACGCAGCGGCAATCGCGCGAAATTTTAAAAATTTCACCTTCAAAGGCGAGGATTTTTTCGTGCATTTTGAGGAAATTTTTTACTTTGACGCGCAAAAAAGCTTGGAGGCAGGCGGGGCTTGCGCGGCGGACAGCGTAAATTTAAGTAGCGCGGGCGAAGCGATAAACGACGAGGCTATAAATTTAGACGCAATGCGCGGCGGAAATTTAACCGAGCGCGCGAGCATGGATGAAATTTCGTCAGGCGGCGGCAAAATTTTAGCTACGACAGCGGGCGATAAAATTTCAGCTTGCGCGAACGCTGCGCAAATTCTAAAAGAAGCAAACGCCCCGCTGAATACAAACCATGCAGATGAAACGGGCGCAAAAGACGGCGTAAATTTAAACGAGGATCGCTTGAGCGCAAGCAGCGTAAATTTAACGAGCGAAGTTCCCGTCGCAGTAAGCGCTAAATTTAGCCGTCCCGTCCCGAGCGAAAAACGCGCTTTAGCCTGCGAGCAGATCGCAACAAGCAGTGCGCTAAATGCTAGCGGCACGGGAGACGCCCTTACGACGGTCGGCGCGAGCGATGCGCTAGGCACAAACAATGTATCCGCAACGATCGACACAATAGATGCGAGCACAGCGCCGAATGCGGGCGGCTCATTCGTAGCGGTCCCAACGAAAGAAAGCGCCGCATCAAATGTGACCCACGCAGCCAGAGCAAACACAATGCAAATTCTAAAAAAAGCGGATGGCGCGCCAAATACAAACCTCCAAACAGACGCATATGAAAAAGACGGCATAAATTTAACATACGGCTGCGCAGTGAGTGCGAGAAATACGACAAGTACAGGCGCCGTAACAGACACGATCTGCGCGGACGAAGCAAATAAGGCACTAAACATAAGCGCCGCATCTTGCAAAAATGAGCCGCAAGCCGAACTAAAAAACGAGCTAAACCACGCTGCTGAACCGCAAACAGAATTACAAAATAAGTCAAATTCTGTCAAGTCGCAAATCGGTCACCGAAGCGAGCCGAAGCGAGCCGAGTTGCAAGCCGAACACCAAGGCAAATTAAATCATGCCGAGCAGCAAGATAAACGACAAGGCAAACCAAGCTGCGTTAAGTCGCAAGACGAATGGCAAAGCGAACCAAGCTGCACCGAGCCGCAAAACGAACGGCAAAGCAAGCCGTGCGCTGCCGAGCCGCAAGACGTGCTAATCCTGCTTTCGCTCGGGGCATTCGACTTTCCGCAGCAGTGTTTCATCCGCGCAAACGCAAGCGGCACGCGCTACTTCATCCGCCGCCCGCTTCCTACGCGCGAAAACCACGCGGCACATCAAAAAATTTCGGAGATATTTTCACAATGGCAGAGATAACGGACGATTACAACATCATCACCGCAGCGGGCCTCACGCTAGGCTACGAAAAGGCGGGCGCGGTCATCCAAGACGCGAGTTTCGGCATCGGCGCGAAGGATTTCGTCATCATCACGGGCAAGAGCGGTAGCGGTAAATCCACATTGCTTAAATCCTTCTACGGCGGCATCGACATCATCGGTGGCGAGCTGAACGTCTGCCTGTGCGATCTAAAGGGCATCACGAACTCCGATCTGCGCACCCTACGCCAGCGCATCGGCATTATCTTTCAAAACTACCGCCTGATCAACGAATGGACGATCGAGCGCAACATAATGCTTCCGTTAATGATAATGGGCTACAATCAGCAGGTCTGCCAAGACCAAGCCAAAAAGCTACTGCGCCACGTCGAGCTCGGGCACAAGATGGGCAAATATCCGCTCGAGCTTAGCGGCGGCGAGCAGCAGCGCGTGGCTCTGGCGCGTGCGATGGCGCATAATCCGCGCCTGCTGCTGTGCGACGAGCCTACGGGAAATTTGGACGACTACTCCAGCGCCATTATTTGGAATTTGCTGCGCTCTGCGTGCGAGTCGTGGAACGCCTGCGTCGTTATCGTGACGCATAAAATGCCCTCTACGCTTCGTTTTAGGCACCGACATTTTGAGATTAAGGACGCTAAAGTAAATGAAATCGATTAAAACCCATTTCGGCGTGATCTTTTCGCTCGTCGCGCTACTTTTTTCGGTGCAGTTTGGAATTTTTATGAGTAACCTAACCAAAAGCTACGAGCGCTCGATCCAAAACGAATACAACATCGTGCTAGTCTCCAAAACCTCGCTCAGCCTGCAAGACGCGCAAAAAACGGTGCCGAAGATCAGCTCGATTAGCGAAATTTCCACAGCGGGCATAACCGAGCGACTGAAGGGTAAAATTTCACAAAACGCCTTTGCCGAGCTTAGTAAAAATTTGCCTAAATTTTACAGCGTCAAGCTCGAGAGCTTCCCCGACACCGCACAGCTTGCAAAGATCGAGCAGGATCTAAAATCGATCGGCTCGCTCACGCGGGTTGAAATTTTTAAAAAGACCCACGATGAAATTTTTAAAATTTTACTGCTTATAAAAAGCCTCGTTTACGGCTTTGCGTTTCTGATCGTGCTTTTAGGCGTGATGTTAATTCACCGCCAGATGCGTATCTGGGTTTACGAACACAAAGAGCGCATCGAGATCATGGAGCTTTTCGGCGCGTCGTTTCTGATAAAAAGCGGCAAACTCTACCGAATGGCGATAATAGACTCCTTCATCGCTACGCTGATCGTGACCTGCTTCTACATAGCGCTTCCAGGCTGGGAGGTGTTTTCGACCACGCTTAAGGGTATCGGCGATCTGCGCACCGCCATAGTGCTGCCTTACGATGCGCTGATTCTTTTGGGTGTCGCCTTGGCGCTATCTATCATCGCGGTAAGTTTTGTGATGCTGCAAATTGGAAATAAACGAGCATGAAAAGGGCTTTTTTAGCGCCGCTTCTTGCGCTGGGGCTTGCCGCGGCTCTTACTTATGCCGCGCCCGCAAAGGGACAAAGCACGAAAGATAAAATCGCCAAAGCGGGTCAAGAGCTCAAAAGCTCGCAAAAGGAGGGGATGCAACTCTCGCAAAAGATCGACGAGATCGCAGGCCAGATCGTAAAGGAGCAGGAGGGCTTTAAAAAGCGCGAAGGCGAGATCAAACAGCTAAGCGACACGATCGAGGGCTTAAAAGATCAATACGCCGCCGAAGCGCAGGAGCTTGAGAAGCTCAATAGCCAAAACGTCACTCTTCTTAGCGTACAAAACGATCTGGAAAGCAAGATCGTAAGCGTAATCTCACAAGAGCTATCGTTTGATCTCATCACCGACGTAAATTCCACCACCACGCCCGATTCTATCATGGCTAGCGAAATTTTAGAAGCTCTTGGCGTCGTTATGAACGACGAGCTGAAAGGGCTAATCAAAGACTACGAAAATAATCAAAATTTTATCAACGAGCAGAACAAAAAGATCAAATCGATCCAGGCGAGCATGGCGGGCTATGACAAGAAAAAAACCGAGCTTAACGCTAAACAAACTACCCAAAAAGAGAAGCTCGCGCAGATGAAAAAGGACAAAGAGGACTACATCGCGCGCCTGGAGAAGATAAACGACGAGCAAGACGCCATATCTAAAACCCTGCAGGAGCTTAAGATCATCGACGACGCCGAGGAAAAAGCCAAAGCGCAGAGGGAGGAAGCGGCGCGCCAAGCAAAGCTTGAAGCGCAGAAGCAAAAGGAGCGCCAGGCGCGCGAAAAAGAGTATGCCAAAGCAAAAGCGGCTGCCAAAAAGGCGGGCAAACCCGAGCCTGCGCCTCCTAGCGAGCCCGAGCCCGAAGTGAGCGAGCCGGCGGATGAGCGCGTAAGCAAGATCAACCAAAAGGTCAAGCAGTACGGCTCTAGCTATCAGTCCTCGCGCGTTAAAAAATACAGCGGAGCCAAGACTGCAGCGCCTCTGAACGGCGCGTATTTGAAGCGAAAATTCGGCAACTACAACGATCCGGTGTATAATATCAAGCTTTTCAACGAAAATATCGTGCTGGGCTCAAACAGCGGCGACACGCAGGTTAAGGCGGTGCTGCCGGGCAAGGTGGTCTTTGCCAAAGAGACCGCCGTGCTCGATAAGGTCGTGATCCTAGAGCACAGCGGCGGCATCCACACGATCTACGCGCATCTAAATCAGATCCCGCCTACCGTGCGCGTCGGCTCCAACGTCAAAAAGGGCTACATCATCGGGCGCATCGGCTCGGATCTGACCTTTGAAGTGACGCAGCAGAACTACCACATCAACCCGCTTGATCTCATCAGCCTGAGGTAAACGTGAAAAATTCTAAATTTAGCGAATCTTGCGAGGATGCCGAAAGTTTAAATTTAAGTGAGCAAAGCTCGGGCTGCAATGAAAATTCTGCGGTGGCGTTAAATTTAAACGAGCAAAATTCCGCCTCGGCGTTAAATTTGAATGACGTAAATTCCAAAGCGACGTTAAATTTGAACAATCAAAATTTAAGCAGTCAAAATTTTACCGCTACAAGCGATGTCACCGCGTCAAATTTAGATAGCGAGAATTCTTCCACGGACGCTGCCGCTGCATTAAATTTTAAAAATAAAAATTCCGCGACGACGGACATCATAGTGGCATCAAAAACGATGGCGGACGCCGCAAAAACAGGAAGCTACAACAAGCGTCGTAGAAGTAAAAACGACGAAAACAGCGCCAAACGATATTGAGATTACAAAGGCAGCGGAGGAAATAATGGCAGCAGAGATAGCACCGGCAAAAGAAGCAGAAGCGGCGAGACCGCAAATCCAAGAGCTTACCAATTTTCTTAGCGAATACACCGCCAAGATGCTTAGTATCGGCACCTACACCGCGCGCATCGAGCGCTGCGTGCGCAGGATAGCGGACGCTTACGACTATGAGGCGAGCCTGATGATCTTCGTGCGCCACTTCATCATCAGCGTGATGGACCCTGCAGACAACTCCATCCGCCGCACCTACGTCAAAACAGGCGCTGCGGCGCAGATCAGCTTCGATCTGATCTCGGAGCTAAGCGCGCTTAGCTGGGAAATTTACGACGAAAAAATCCCCCTTGCGCGCGCCAAAGCCGCGTTTACTCAAATTTTAACCTCGCAAAAGAGGAATTTTGTCAAAACTCTCGTTTTGCTCAGCATCGCAAATGCCGCATTCTGCGAGCTTTTCGGCGGCGACAGCGGTGCGATGGCATTAGTTTTTGCGGCTACGGCTTTTGGAATTTGCGCCCGCTATCTGCTTAGCAAGCTTAAAATCAATCTAAAAATCCAATACATCGCGGTTTCGTTCGCAGTCTCATTCATCGTCTCGCTAGGCGCTCGCTACGGGCTTAGCGCCACGCCCGACGTCGCCGTGGGATCGAGCATACTCTTTTTGATCCCGGGCGTCTGGCTGATCAACTCGGTATTTGACATCCTAAACGAAAATATGCTCGTAGGCATCAGCAGAGGGCTAAACACTGGGCTTTTGATCATCTGCATCGCGATCGGGCTCTTTCTGACGCTTAGCATCTCAAATTTGGGGCTTGTAAATGTTTGATATAGCGCTTTTGGTATTTAAGGATGCTTGCTTTGCCGCTGCGGCGGGGCTTGGGTTTGCGTATGCGTGCATGCCGCCTAAAAAGACGCTTGCCTTCTCGGCGCTGCTTGCGGCGGTTGCGCATTCGTGCAGGTTTTTGCTGATACAGAGCCAAATTTTTTCGATCGCCGCCGCGACGCTTTTTGCGTCGTTTCTGATCGGCGTTTTGGGCATGCTCTGTGCCAAGCGCCTCAAGGTGCCCGCAGAGATCATCGCCTTTCCCGCGCTGCTTCCGATGATCCCGGGCATCTACGCCTACAAGGCGGTTTTGGCGCTGTTTTCTTATATCAAAGTCGCGGGCGCGCAGCAGAAGCTCGCTCATCTCATCTCGTTTTTCGATAACGCCCTCGCCACGATCTCGATCTCGCTGGCGCTCGGCACGGGCGTTTCAATAACGCTGCTAATTTTCTACGAGCAGTCCTTGATGATCACTCGCGGCGCAAGAGGCAAATAACGCTAAGCAAGAAATTTTAAGCAGTCGTGGCGGGCAAATTTAAATTTTATCATCTTCGCTAGCGAGGTAAAATTTTATAAATTTACCGCTCTTTCTGCGAAAGTAAAATTTAGTTATATCCGCCATTTATCGCTCATTATTCGATATTTGTTTTATTGTTTTCTCTTTTTCATCGTAGTAATATTCATACAATAAGTCGTATTCTAGACTTTTGCTAAATTTCATATTTTTATCTATTACTATAAATAGAAAGCCATAATTAACATGGAGCGGTAGATATTTTATAGGCGTCTCAAAATCATCTATTTTATAACTCGCTTCATCAATTTTTATTCTATTTTTATATTGTTCATACCTATGGCAAAAAATATCATAATTCGGATTGCTCGGCTCAATATATGTATAAAGACTCAAAAATATCGAATTTATTGGTATAACAAATACAATATCCGTATGGTCAAAACCAAAACTCTTATCAATTTCCAATGAATTGTTGAAAATCTTTTCTGTTAATATAATTTCCCTAGATTCCCTATCCCTATAACTATCCTCATCAATATCATTAAAAAATATTCCGTACTTTAAAGAACCATCTTCCAAAACCAAACTTTCCTTATCTTCCCAAGGATACACGACTTCGGTTTTAAAAATTTCTTTATCTATATAGGTCTCGGCATCTTGTATCGCTTTGCCGTTTCTGCAAATTTTTGAGCCCAAATCCATAAGATAATCTAAATTTAGCCTTTTATCTATCTTGTAAAATTCGCATTTATCATCGGGGCGTTTATCGCTATGGCATTCTGAATAACGGATCTCTACGCCGCCGCCGATTTCGTTGGCCGTATCGCCATATTCCTTTTTAACTGCTTTAATTCGTCTATCATATTCTCTTTTATTAAAGTTATAAAAAAAGTGCCAATCTTTAAGCATACACTTTAGCGCCCTATCCTTAAGCTGTATATCCGTAAGATTGCCATCCAGATTACATATCCATTCATATGGATCGGTTTCTTCTTTTTCGACCAAATAAAATATTATGCCGGAAGCGCATATTATTATGATGAAAGCCAAGCACAGATAATATCTCGTTTTCAAATTTCGCTCCTAAAATTTTTCGCAATATACCTCACATAGACTTAATCCGCGATAATTTTAGCATGTCTCAAATATCGTTAATCAGGGCTCTTTCTTGACTGCTTTGGCAAATTTTATCTCAATGATTCGTAGATATTTGCCTCTCTTGCGCCGCTCGTCGCACCTCTTTCCGCAAAGGTAAAATTTAGCTGAGCTTTTCTGATTTAAACGCCCTTTTTACCGTCATATAAAAGCCGCTAAAGATAAAAAGCGCCATGCAAAGCGAAACGAGCGACCATAAAATTTTACCCGCAAGCCCGAAAAAATAGCCCGTGTGAAGCTGGTAGTTCGCGTCTTTAAACTCACCCACGGTGATACCGTCCGTCTGCTTCTGCTCCGCGATTTTGTCCGCTTTTAGATCGGCGTTCGCGCCTTTTGGACGCGCGGTGGCAGGCGCGTCGGGCTCGTAGTATCTGATGCTCATCTTATCTCCGGCTGCGAGCATTAGGGTAAATTCTTTATACTCTATGCCGCTTGATCTGAATATCTCATAAGCCCTCTGCGCGTCGCTAAATTTATACGTAGCGGGCTTTTTGCCCTCCTCTTTAGCAGGTGCGGCGGCGTGATCTTTATAAGCGGCGGCTTTAGGTGCGCTAGCTTGCGGCAAATTTTGTGAACTTACAAAAAGCTTCATCACGGCATCGTTATACCAGCCGTACGACCAGTTAAGCCCGGTTAAGCAGATAAGCAGGTAAATCACTGCACTCATCGAGCCTAGGCTCGTGTGCAGATTGTAAAAAAGAGCGTATTTTTTGAGTTTAAAATTTGGCTTTATCGCCTCGATAAATTTACGCCTAAGCCTTGGGAAATGCAGCCATACGCCGCTTATTACGAGCAGTATCATCGCTGTGGCACTCGCGCCTACGATCTGTTTGCCGACCTCGGCTGCGGCTTTGTTGCCGCTTAGCGCTAGGCCTAAATTTCGATGCAACGCCATCACCGTTAGCACAAAGCCCGTGCCGCGATCCTTGCCGATGATCTGCGCGGTGTACGGATCGACCAGATACGCATCATTTCTGTTTGCGTAAATGACGAAGGCTTCGTCATCGCTTTTCGGCACGACGAGCCTTACGGGCTGTTTAACGCCCGTTTGCTCGCTAAAGCTTTGCAGAATTTTTTCCACGCTTTGCATTTCGCCCGTCTTTTCGACCTTTTTAGAGCCCGCGTTTATTAGCGCCTCAAGCTCGTGCTGATACGACAAAATCGCGCCCGTAACGCCAATGATAAGCAGCGGGATAGAAAAAACGATCGATAAAATCAGATGGACGTTAAATAAAATTTTGTTGCGCTTCAAAAGCGAGCTCATTGTAGATCCTTGCGAGATAGATTTAATCTTTATTTGATTGAGGTTCGCAATTATATTGTGCGATTTTAAATATTTAGATAATTATCATTAAGATTTAGGCTGCGAAATTTAAGGCGCGTTATGGCATCGCAAGAGCGCCTAGGCACCTCGCACAATGTCATAAACCGCATACTTCAGGTTATCAAAGCTAAAAATTTAATCCGCCTTTCGCGCGGCAAGATCACGCTAGCGAGGTAAAATTCTAAGCGCGTCCGTCTGCGAAAGACTAGTCCGCCTTTATTTTGAATCGAACATTGATTTTGACTTAAGAAGCCCGAAATTACAATATCAAAATAGTAGACTTTGACCCATTTTTTGATATAATCGGCGTCTAAATTTTAACGAAAAGCGGCTGCCTTGAACGGACAAAGATGCCGCTAGAGTATAAATGGGGAGCTATAAAGGAGTGTAGATGACGGATCCTAACGTAAAGAGAAAACGACAATTTACGATATGCTTTGCCGTTTTAATGGTTATTTTGCCGCTTGCTTTTTTGTGCATGAAATATGTAGATAAAGAGCCCGATGATTTAAAGCAAAGTTCTGCTATCGATCAGCCTGCAATACAGAAAAAAGAGACAAGTAAAGAAAATATTCAAATTCCGCAAAACAGTGATAAATTTATCGGTAAGAACGACGCGGCGATATATAAAAAAGAGGTCGCAAACAACTCCGTTCAAAATCCACCCATCGATAAAGCATCCGAAAATTTAAAACAAAGCTCCGTTATCGATCAGCCGGCGATGCAGAAAAAAGAGACAAGCACAGGAAAAGCTGAAATTCCGCAAAATAGCGGTAAATTTAGTAGCAAGAAAAGCAATAAATTTACGGGCAAAAAAGACGTAACGATATATAAAAAAGATATCATAAATAACTCCGTTCAAATTCCGTTTGAAGTGCGCGATATGATGGTATCTCAGGGCAAAAAGAGGCTATATACTCTCGGGCACGATAGAGACGGTATAAGCGTGATAGATATATCAAATTTAGACCACATAGAGTTGCTCGGGCTTTTTTATTTCCCGGAAGCTAGATATAACGTAGAAAATATCCAAGCGGCCGAGTCAAACGACGGAGAAAGCCTATATGTGGCAAGCCCAAATTTAGGGATTTTACGCCTTGACGTTAGAGACCCTAAAAATATAAAGATCGCGACCAAATTTCAAGCCAAAGGTTTCTCCAAAATAAAACTAAGCGAAAATAACCAACTAGCCTACGTAAAAGCCAAAAACAGTATGGTTATTTTAGATATTTCGTCAGATAATATAAAAATGTTAGGCGAGTTTATAGGTATGGAGACCTTTAATCCGATAGAAAAAGGCGATATCGCCATATATTCGGATAAATACGTTTTTATGTCCGACTTCGCGGGTCTTCATCTGCTTGACGTGAGCGATCCGAAAAACATAAAAGAGGTTTATAAACGAGATAATTTCGGAGTCATTATAAATTTACAAATTTCTGCCGATAAAAAATATCTATACGCAAACGAACTTCATACTTTTAATGTTTACAGCATCAAAAACATAGACGATATCGAGCATCTGAATAACTATACCGTTAGTAATAGAATTTATACTTTTGATATCAGCGGGGATGACGAAATAATATATTTGTCTAGAAGCAAAGACGGCTCGGACGATACGGCTTTACCGAGCATAGACGTCTTAGATATTTCCGGCGGATTCGAGCCTACCCGTCTAAAAAGCTATTATATGCCGGAGGCTGATGATGTAAATTCGGCGCTACCTTTAGACGAACGCCGCATGATTATATCTTTGGTGTCCGATTTTAAAGGTTTTATAAGCGTTATAAAAAATAACGATGATACAAATACTTTAACAGAAGAACCCATAAAAAATGAGATAGGAAGCAAAGAGCTAGAGGATTCAAGTAAAAATATAGACAAATCAAAGCCTGTTTGGGATCTGCCTTTTTCTCAAAACGGCTTTTCATCTATCAATATGGCCGTATCTACCGACGACGGATATATATTAGCCGGAGAATACGAAAGCGGTAGAAGTCCCGATCTTTTTATGAAGGTTGATAAGAGCGGGCGCGAAATTTGGAGAAAAATAATCGATAAAAGCTTTATCGGAAGAGGAAATTTAATAGCAGCCCAGATGCAAAGCTACTACGTATTAGGAAACGAAGAGGCGGCTTACATCGTAGATAAGGCGACATATAAAATCTCAAATACGCTTCCTCGCGCCCTAAAACAGATAGCTCCGACGGATAATGATGAATTTGTGGCGTGCGATTATGGAAATAATATATTTAGAATGGATAAAAACGCAAAAATAATCTGGGAGAAACCGATCGACGTTTCGCATCTGCCAGATACTTTTTATAACAGTTACACATATGATAAAACATCCCCGGATAAGCAACCGGAAGTAAAGAAAATTAAAGAACCGAAAGACGGTCTTATAAAGATATTAAAAACGAGTGACGGAGGTTTTATTCTGGTCGTAGAAGAGCTAGGAATTCTTAAATTTAACCCGGACGGAAACCTTATATTTGAAACCAAAATAGATATGAACGGGTATTTTTTAAAAGATATGATCGAGAGTGACGACGGCTCGATTTTGATGTTATTTGAAACAAGCAATACCGTTGATATTATAAAGCTAAATGGCCGAGGCGAGCTTATAAAAAAATCGACCGTTTATGAAAGTAAAGATTCATTTTATCTAGCCTCTATCGCTAAATACAAGGAAGGCAAATATTTAATAGGGCTTAAGTTATCAAAAGATGATCGCCTGCTGCTTCTTGAAATAAACGGTGAAAATAATGTAACGGATCAAAAATATATAGACAATCTCGGAAAATATGTAACCTTTCATAATCTATTAAATATACCGGACAGGGGCGTGTTGGTCGCGGGACGTAGAACATATACAAAAATAAGACCGCCTGAATATATAGGAGGCAAGCTAGTAAAACTCTCCGACTACCATATAGAAGAAGCCTATATGTTTATAGTAAATTTTCACCAAAAGCTAAGCGAGCAAAATTTTAGCGCCGAAGATAGAGAGTAAAGCACTAAATTAGCGTCTAAATTTAATGAAAGAGCTTTGACGAAATTAGCTACGCCGCGGGATTTATAAGATGGAACATAAAAATAATCAGCATACGCGGCAAAAATAGTAGCTTTAAATTTAAAGCGGGATATTTGTATGCACGAAAAGATATAGATTTTTTGCAAAATTTTATATCGGAAAAGCTCGCTGAAATTTCAAAAGCTAAAGCAAGCAAGATGCCTGGGCTTAATTTAACGCTAAAAATATCTAAATTTTTCCCTAAATCCGTAGCCGCAAAAGGTTGCGACAAAAAGCGACAAGGCTGTGAAAATTTATAACAAGTTGCGGCGAAGCGGCGCAATGATCGCGCGAACAAGCCCAACGCAAGCTTAAAAAGATGAACCGGGCGCTTAAAACGGGCCGGGCGCTTAAAACGGGCCGGGCGCTTAAAATTTAACTCGCGATCTTAAAAACCAAAATTTCAAACCGCTCCGTCAAAATCGTCAAAATTTAGCCTATTTTTTACCTAAAATTTCGTAAAATTACCACTTTAAATTTTCAAAAAGGACACAGATGAATAAAAGTTTGGAATTTAGAGCCGACATCGGAATGCTCTTCGTGGCGATCGCTTTTGGGCTCGGGTATCTGCCCACCTCGCAGGCGCTTGCGAGCAACAACGTCTTCGTGCTGCTATTTTGGCGCTTTTTTGCCGCGAGCATCATCGCAGGCGCGATATTTTTCCCGAAGCTCAAAGCTATAACTTCGCGCGAGATCAAACACGGCGCGGTGCTTAGCCTATTTTTATTCGCGGGTTTTACGTCGCAGACCTTCGCCTTTAAATTTGCGCAAAGCTCCTCCGTGGCATTCATCATCGGCCTAAACGTCGCGCTCGTGCCCTTCATCGCCGCGGCGCTGTTTAGGCATAAAATTTACTCCTACGCCTACGTTGGTATCGCGCTTGCGATCGCTGGGCTCTATCTCATCGGCGACACGCAGCTAGGCCTGGGCAAGGGCGAAGCGCTGGCGCTAGTCTGCGCGTGCGCGTATTCGTTTCACATCGTGCTGACCAACCGCTTCGTGCAAAGCTGCGACGTAGCGGGCATCGCCTACGTACAGATCCTCTGCCTAAGCACGCTTTGCTGCTTTGCAGCGATCTTTTTCGAGAGGGTCAGCATTGTGCCGGTGATGGATAGAAGCTTTTTCGTCGCGATGGCGGTGATCTGCCTGCTTGGGACGGTTTTTGGCTTTTTTGCGCAGGCCTTGATGCAAAAATACACGACGCCCGTAAAAACCGCTCTGTTTTTCACGCTCGAGCCCGTAACGGCGGGCATTATGGGCGTATTCGTGGGTGGCGAGAGGCTAAGCGCGATGCAAATTTTAGGCGCGGCGCTCATCCTCGCGGGCGTCTTAGTAAGCGAGATCGGAAGCTACCTCAGCGCAAAACGGAGCAGATCCGCAGACGTTTGATTTTGCGGCGCCATAAAATTCCGTGCCGCATAAAATTTGCACGCAGAATTTCGCGCTGTATAAAATTCTGCGTCTTTAAAATTCCACAGCGAAATTCGGCGCCATGCAGAATTCTATGTCGCGCCGAAATTTGCGGCGCCGTGCGCAAGGATACGTTAAAATTCCACGACGAAATTTTGTATTAAAATTTACGTAGCAGGGGCGTGCGGCGAAGCTTTAGCGATAAATTTCATTGATTAAGCGATACAATAGTAAAATAATAAAATTTTAACAAAGGAGCCCCTATGAAAAGAATCATCCTTCTTGTTGCCGCGCTTGCGGGCATAATGTTTGCCAAAAGCGTAGAGCTCGCCACACCGCCCGATCATAAAGACGGCGTAAATCACCTGGAATTGGTGCTGATCTTAGACAAATCGGGCTCGATGAGCGGGCTTGAGAGCGATACGATCGGCGGATTTAACTCGATGATAGAAAAGGAGCGCAAAGAGGGCATCGACGCGAGCGTCACGACCGTACTTTTCGATACGAAATTTAACGTCATCCACGACCGCACGCCGCTTAAAAAAGTCGAAAACCTAACGTCTAAAGAGTACTACGCCGGCGGCAACACCGCGCTATTAGATGCAGTCGGCAGCACGATAGCGCGTATCGAGCGGGTGCCCGACATCTATGCAAAAAGCAATCGCGTGCTTTTCGTCATCATTACCGACGGGATGGAGAACTCAAGCCGCGAATACTCCAAAGCGCAGATCAAAAAGATGATTAGCGACAAGCAGGAAAAATACGACTGGGAATTTATCTTTTTAGGCGCTAATATCGACGCCGCAAGCGAAGCACAAAGCATCGGCATCAGACGCGAAAACGCCCTAAAATACGAGAATTCCAAAGAGGGCGTGAGCAAAAATTTCGAAGCGGCGGCCGAGATATCCAAAGACGTAGCGACCGATAACAAAGCAAACTCGAAATGGCGCGACAAGGTGCTTCAAGATAAAAAATAGCGAGGCGCGCTAGAAATGAAGCGCCGCTGCGGAAACGAGCGGCGGCACTAAAATAAGTGGAGATGTGCAGCATGCGGCGCAAAACTAGCTTTAGTAAAAACACGGGCGGCGGTGCAAACGAGTTGTGGCGCTAAATATTCAGCGCGAAAACACTAGCGGCGGCGCGGAAACAGATAGTGCGCCGGGTCGCTTGCCGAAAAATTTAACGCGAATATGTGCCGCAAGAAAACGGAGCGCGCGAGGAATAAAACGGCGTGAAGCGGAGCCGAAAACTCCGTGAGCCTAGCGGTACGGCGCGCGTATTGATTTTTACTCGGCGCATTTTAGAATTTTATTTTGACTTTTTCATGCGCCGCGCGGTATTGCTTTTGCCTGCGCTGCTTTGCGCGACACGGAAACGCAAATTTACTCGCTAAATTCAGACGTTTCGCGAAGGGCGCCGAATTTGCAGCGAGCAAACCGCATTTCGCAGGCGGCGCTAAATTTACGGCGCACAAATTCCATATTTTGTGAGAAGCGCGCAAATTCCGCTTTTCGCAGGCGATAGATAAATTTCTGCCCTTTGCAAGCGGCGCTAAATTTTAAAATTTAGCCGCTGCAAAACGGGCGCAGCTACTAAGCGCGGCTGCATTAGAATTTCGTAAATTTAACAAGGAGGAAGCTTATGAAGATATCCGACATCGACACACCGGCGTTGCTGATTGATCGAGAAATCGTGCTTCGCAACCTGCAAAAGATGCAAAGCTACGCGGACGCCGCGGGCGTGAGCCTACGCCCGCACACCAAAACGCACAAAATGCCCTATTTCGCGAAGCTGCAAAAAAGCCTCGGCGCTACTGGCATCACGGTCGCCAAAACGGGCGAGGCCGAGATCATGGCGGCAAACGGGCTGAAAGATATATTTATCGCAAACGAGATCGTGGGCGAGCTGAAATTTCAGCGCATCATCGCGCTTTTGCGTGCGGGGATAAACTTAAGCTTCGGCATCGATAGCATAGAGCAGGCGAGCCTGATAGAGCGCGCCTTTGAGCGCAGCGGCACAAAGGCCTGCGTGCTTACCGAGATCGAAGTGGGTGAAAACCGCTCGGGCTTTGTGGAAAAGCAAGATTTCGCGGCGTTTATAAAATTTCTAAAAGGCTGTAAAAATATAGAATTCCGCGGCGTGTTCTCCCACGACGGCCACTCCTACAAGGCTGCTGATAAAAGCGAATGCGAGCGCATCCATCTAGCCGCGCAGCGCCGCACGCTGGAGTTTGCGGATATCGCGCGCGAGCTAGCTCTACCCGCACGCGTCGTTAGAATTGGCTCGACGCCATCGCTCATAAACGATTTTGAAATTTTAAAGGGCGTCACCGAGATCCGCCCGGGCACCTATATCTTTATGGATGCCTCGCAGGCGCAGGCGTACGGCGATTATTCGATGAATGCGGCGAGTATCCTTACGACCGTCATTAGCAGGCCTACGGCGGATCGCATCATCACCGACGTCGGCGCCAAGGGGCTCACGCAGCAAAGGCGCACCGAGGGCTTTACGGCAACGCCGGGGCTCGGGCGCATAAAGGGCACGGAAGTGTGGATAAATGGCGTTTACGACGAGCATGCGATCATCTACGACAGAGCGCTGCGAGACGCCGTGCGCGTGGGCGATCGGCTCGAAATTTATCCGAACCACATCTGCCCCGTCGTAAATTTACACGAGTTTGCCTACCTCGTAAGCGGCGACGAGGTCGTAGAAAAGATCGCTGTGCTATGCAGAGGCAAGCTGCAATGAGCAGGAAATTTAGAGGCGCGGCGAGGTAAAATTTAGCCTCTAATCTAGGGCGCGGTCAAATTTAAGGCGCGAATTTATCGCCGCTCAGGCTGCGGCGCAAAGCGCGCCGAATTTGACGACGAAATTTAACGAAAGGCGAAAATGAGACTTTGGACAATAAGCTTTAAATATCTCGACGCAAAGGGGCTCGTGGCACTGTGGCGCGAGGCGCTGCTAGCTAAAAACGCGCTGGCCGGGCTTACTAAAGGCTACAAAAATCACCCGCAGCTCGACCGCTTTTACGCGCACGAAAACACGCTAGAGGCGGTAAATGCGTATCTGGCGGAGGTTTATGCGCAGGCCTGCGCTCGCGGGTATAAATTTGACGCCGCGAAGGTGGGCGAATTTGACGCGCGAAATTTGGCTAAAATCAGCGTCTCTCGCGGGCAGATAGAGTATGAATTCGCCTTTTTACAAAAGAAGCTAAAATCGCGCGATGTCAAGGCTTACGAGCGAAATTTAAGCGTAAAAAATATAGAAATCGCAGGCGTTTTTGAGGAGGTTGCAGGCGGGATTGAGCCGTGGGAGAAGGTTAAAATTTAGCCCTGTTTCGCGCAGGATTTTTGGCTTGCCTAGACAAATTTGATCAATAAAAACGCCAAAATATGTTACGTCGATTTTCCCATAAATTTGACGTAAAAATCTCAAATTTACGATTAGTGGCGATTTGCCAAAAAAGGGCAAGCAATTTATCCGCTTTGGCGAGAAATTATGGGCAATTCGTCAAATTTTAAAAGGCGAACCTAACGTCAAATTCTCGTCAAATTCGCCTCTGTTTTTAAAAATCAAAGCCGATCCGCAAAATCCCACGCTTAAAATTTACTCGCAAGCGAGCGAATTCAGCCAAATTTTGCAAATCGGTAACTCTACTCCGCTCTCATCTGAGTACCTACGAATGCCAAGCTTAAATCGCGACTAGGCCGGTGAGCTAAGCTTAGACCCCAATGCGGGCACGCAAAAAAATGTACGCGCAAAAAATAAAATTTCAGATCACGCCAATCCGCTTATAACGCCATCGTCCGTGATCCTCATATTTAGCGCGTTAGGAACCTTCGGTAGCCCCGGCATAAGCATTATCTTGCCGCACACGGCGACGATGAAGCCCGCTCCCGTGCGGATCTGAAGATCTTTGACGCTGAGTTTAAAGCCGCGTGCCCGCCCAAGCGCCTTGGCATCGTCGCTGAAGCTATACTGCGTCTTTGCGATACAAACATTTAGCCGCTCAAGCCCCAAAGCCTTGATGTGCTGTAGCGCCTTTTGCGCTTCTGGCTCAAAAACGACCTCGCTTGCGCCGTATGGTTTAAATTTTACTTCGCGGCGGCGGGCTATCCGTATTCAAAAAGCAGCGCTCATCGCATGATAAAATTTCGCCGCCTCGCGACAGCCGTCAAACAACGCATTAAATTTAAAATTTACAAAACGCAAAATTTCAAAATTTCGCGCAGAGCTGTATCTTTACGCGGCGCACCGCCAAATTTCTACGCAAAAGCAGCCCTCGCAAAAGCGGTATATCAGGCGGTAGCCTGCCCGCCGCGCGCTATGGCGTATTATGCGCAGCACAAAGCCGTGCGCGATCACCGCTGTGTCCGCTTCCAGCAGCGACGGCATCAGATCAAGCGCGCGCCGCCGTTCCGCTCCTACGCTTGCGCCGCTAGGGTTCATGCCGCACAGCCACAGCAGGCGCGAGAGCACGAGCCAACAATCAAACGGCATTTTTATTAGCGGCACGGGGAATATTTGCAGATTAAACTCGCGTAAAGCCTCTAGGTACTCTATGCTCCGCTGCGGGAATAGCTTTTGCGCCGTAAGAGCGGCGCGCGGCAGCGGCGAGGAGCATATTCGGCTTATGTGGGCGAGCTTTTTATATGCGGCGCTGATTTTAAATTTATTGGTTTCATACAAAGCTAAGCTTTGCGTAGTATCATACAGGATCGTGCGCCGTGCAGCCTCTGCGGCGTCGCACACGCCGCGATCGATCAACGGCGTAACGTGGCGGATCAGCGCTAGCGTCATTATCTTGCCTCCTAAAATACGAGCCCGCTAAGAACTTACGCCGTTATGTTTCCGCTTCTACAGGATACTTGATGTTTAGATTTGCGCTATTTATGCGAAATCCGCTAGGGTTCTTGCTCCGTAGCCACGGCGAGCGCGAGGGTCTGCTTCAAAGCATAGATTTGCGGGCTATTTAAGCCTTTCGTAGCTTTCGCATGAGCTTTGCCATGCCCTTTCATGCTCCGCTACCGAGCTCATAAATCTATCCTTGCCGCCTAGCTCGCAGGCCTTTTTGTAGTACTGCGCGGCTTTTGCATTATCTGCGCCCTCGTAAAGACGCGCTAAATTTAAACACGCAGCCCAGCTGTCCGCTATATCCATATCGTAACCGCGCACATAGTAACTTACGCCCTTTATAGCGTCTTTGCGCACGCCCCTACCTCTGATATACGCAGAGCCTGCATTACTGCAGCCTATCGCGTGCCCGTCATCGCAGGCTTTGTCAAACAGCTCTGCCGCCTTCGCCTCATCGCGCGGCATCCCCTCCCCGCTTTGATACAAAATGCCTAAATTTACGCACGACTCCGCATCGCCGCCTTTGCAAGCTTTGACGTATAACGGCGCAGCCTTTAGCAGATCTTGCGGCACGCCCCAGCCATAATTGTAAACCTGCGCCAATGCCCCGCACGACTTCATATCGCCCTTATCGCAGGATTTTGTAGCCCTGCTTATATCGTCTGCAGTGATTTCAAAATTTTCGGCTAGCGCGAAATTTGCAGCAAGCGTCGCGATAAGCGCTAGAATTAAAATTTTATTTTTCATTTTCGTCCTTTTTGGTTTTTTAAGATCGCCTGCCAAGCCTAAGGCGCGGATTTACCGTTAAGGCGCAGTTTGATCGCTAGAGTTCGGGTTCGTTCTCGCCTGCTCTTTGTTTTTTAACGCCTCGTAAATTTCATCGACGCCGCTTAGGTTTTGATCCAAAACCTCTCTCGCCTTTTTTAGAGTGCGTGCGCCAAAAATCCCATCCTGCTTCACTCCGATGCTTTTTTGAATATATAAAATTTTATCCTTTTGCATCGCAGCGGAATTATTAGTCACCCCGGAAGGGGAATTTAAAGCAGGGCTTTCGGAGCCGCTAGAGCTTGCACTCGTAGAATTTTCGTCTGCAGAATTTATGCCATCACTCGCGGAAGCGGAATTTTCGTCCTCAAAAAATGCAGGCATCCACCCTCGCAGCAGCCCTGCCGCGCCGGTTTTCGGCACGTAGCCCGTATTTGCCGCACCTCCGTAGATTGTGCTAACCAAAACGGCGCAGAGCAGAGCTTTGCAAAAGCGAGCAAACGCCGCGCCGCCCCTGCCGCAGCGATACTCTCGCGGAATTTTACGAGCTTTTACGGTGCACCGCACTGCGCTTGCCAGCCACAGCGCCACACCGCCTAACATCCCCACAGCAGCGATTGCCACGCCACATGCAAGTGCCCAAAAATAATGCTCCGCAAAGATCATCTCGAAGCAGCCCTCGCACGCCAGCGCAGCCGCTGCGATAAGCGCGCCTCCGCCTATGCACCACACCGCGCGATCATAGCGTGGACTTAGCACGCCAAGCGCCCCAGCCATCGCGCTGCCCAAATCGCGAGCGCATTGCTGCGAAATAAAGCCCTCGCAAACGCGCATAATCGCCGCGGCAAAACTCTGCGCGCAATCCTCGCGCAACGAACGCGGGAAAAAGAACTTCTTTAATCGCGCAAAGGGCGAAATTTTAGAATTTGACGCGGCAGGGCTTTGCGTATTCGCGCGATTTTTAAATTTTGCAGCGGCAAGATTTTCGGAATTTATTGCGGCGGAGTCTATGGAATTTGTGGAATTTTCAGCACCCAAAGCGCTTAAATCTCGGTAATCTCGCTCGCCGCGTAATTCGTAAAGACCCTCCGTAGTGCGATCAGAAGTACCGCCTAAGCCCTCTTGCGAGCCGGCGAAATTAGATCCATTCTGCGCGAGAGCTTCGCTGCTTTGCTGCCTAGCCTCAAAATCGCTGGCAGAATTCTCTCCGCTTTCCGAAAGATCCGCCCCTGCAAATTTTATGCCGCCGCTCACGGCGCCTGCAAACCTGCCAAGCTCTCCGCGTAATCCCAAGTGATTATCTTCCACGCCCATAGAATTTGCCGAAGCGCTCGCGAATTTCATGCCCGCAAATTTTACGCTCGCGCCGCCCTCGAGATTTTCTTTGCGCGAAGTGTCTTTTGCAAAGCTCAAAGCGTCGCGATCAGCCGCGCCGCAGGTAGAATTTACAGAGTTAAAATGCCCGTCCGAGCCGCGCAACTGATCAAGATTTAGCGTCTCGCCGCGCAGCTTAGCACTAGCTAGGCGCATCGCCGCATCCAGCACAGGTTTCGCGCGAAACAGCGCAAAAAGGCTTTGCGCATCGTCCCGCCCTAGCCTAGCGGGCGCGCCGTGCGCCGCCGCAAGCTCCGGCGCAAAAACTTCGTCCAAAAAGTTAGGTCTTACGAATGCCGCGCCGCCGAAGCACGCCGCATCGTAAGCCTTACCGCAGACGGCAAAACTCAAGCGCAAAAAATCATCCTCCGCGCTAAATACCGCTTCGCAGCCGCTCTGCACCGCTCGCAGCGAGCTTAGACGAAACAAAAGTCTGCGTGCTGCAAAACCTACGCCCTTGCTGCATAAAAACTCCAGCAGCTCGCGCCCGAAAACCTGCGAGCTAGCGCCTATACTGACGCTCGGGCGGGCATAAGCGGCTACTTTGCCGGTGCGAGTGAAATACCCGCGCCCATCGCAGTGATCGCAGCGAAAATCACCCGCACCGCCGCACTTTTCGCAGCGTAATCTGCCTGCACCGCCGCAAGTGGAACAAATGCGCGAGCCGCTACCGCCGCAGCTAGCGCAGGGAATGAAGCGATAGCCCATAGAATTTGACGCAGAGCCTGCGGAATCGCTTCCAGAAAGACCGCGCGCATGAGCGTCCGTAGAGCTTAATGCCGCACGGCTATAACCACCGGCGCCCTTGCAAGTGGGGCAGATCAAGCGCCCGCGTCCGCCGCAGTTAGCGCACGGCGTCTTGCCCGCACCTTCGCAGGCTTTGCAGCGTCTCCTGCCCGCACCGCCGCAATGCTCGCAACGCAGCTGAACGCTAAAGGGTTTAAAATCGTGAAATTTTATGATCTGATCCGCATTCGTAGCGGCTTTTTGGGGGTCTGCACGCAGGCGTAGCATAAAAGCCTCGCTTAGCTCTGCATCAGTGCTTGCCGCGCGCAGGCACTCGCGCGCATGAGCTTCGAACTGCGCGACGTCAGCGAAATGCAGCTGAGCGCGCTCGCCGCCACTTATCTGCGAGACGCTAAACTTGCCGGCAAAGTCATAACGCACGCCAAGCCTTACGATAAATCCGTAGAACTCGCGATCAAGCTCGCGCAGATCGGCGCCGCCACTACGCGCTAGGGCTTTGAGCCTAGCGATAAACGCCTCTGCAAGCTCCTCTTTATCCAGCTTGTCCATGATCGCTCCTCTCTTGCGGGCGCGCCACAAAGCCGCGCCGCATAAATTTTAAAATTCCTTTATTAAAATCCTGCAAATTTAGCATTTCATACAATTATACCGCGAAAGGGAATTTTAAAATTCCAAAATCTCACGCAGGATGGAATTTAGCGCCATTGCTCGCCGTAAAATCTCGCTGCAAATCAAAGCTCTAAAATAGAGCTCGACGCGAAATCTCGCACTGCGGCGCGGCGACTTACATAACTGCCGCAACAAATACGGCGCGAACGGATCGCAAAACAGAGCCGCCAGGCATACGGCGCCCGAGCGGTAGCAGCGGGCATGCAAGACTTTAATTCCGCAGCAGCGCATAATTTGGCTCGCGAAGATGCGCGATACGGCATAACGCACAGCAAATTTCGCGGCCGCGTGAAATTTTAAATTTCACGGCTAGCTCGTGCGTACGACATGCAATTTAAAATTTCACGACAGCTATGGCGCGGCGCGCAGCGATCTAAATCTATGACAAGCAGCAGCGCGCAAATTTCAATCCCGCGCGACAATCAGGCGACGGGCGCGTGGAGTGCAATTTAATTTACGAGCGCGCAGCGGCATATAGTCGTCGCGCAAATTCAGTTCGCAGCGGGCAGCACGGCGCGAAATTTCATTGCCGCGACGCATCGGCTCGTAAAATTTAATCCTATTACCGCGCAACTATAGCCGCCTGCGCCTTTGCAAGCAAAGCGGATCAGACGTCCGTGCCCACTGCAGGCGCTGCACGGTGGTTGGTAAAATTTAATCTGGGCGCCGCAAACCTCCGCCAACATGACTGATTGCGCGGGCGTAAAATTTAGCTTGCGATGTCGCGTAATTTAACTCGCGGCAGTGCATGTCGCGGCGCAAGCGCGAATTTTAGATCGTGCGGCGATCTGCTGCGCGACCGACGGATTAATTTCACGGTGCGCTCGACATGAAATTTAGAATCTCGTAGCGATACATGACACTGTGCGCGGCCGCGTGAAATTTTAAATTTCACGGCGAGCCCACGCGTTATGAAATTTTAAATCTTGCCGCAAGTGAGCTCGCAAGCTCGCGAGCGGCTCGGTTTAAAATCTCGCGTTCAGTTTTTGCGCGAAATTTCGCGAGCAAAATTTCAAATGCCAAACCGGCGCGGGCTTCACGCTGAATTTCTGTGTAGATCTTGCGCGAAATTCAATGAAATTTCGCGCGCCGAGCTCGGCGCACCGAAATCCGACCAATCCGACCAATCCGACTAGCCAAAACTCGACCGGCTAAAACCTGGCGCAATAAAACCCAAGCATGCAAAATTATGATGCACTAAAACCGGGGCGCGATAAACTCGTCGCAACCTGAAAGCAAAATTTATCGCTACCGAAGCTCGCAGCTAAATTTTACCGCCCAAGCGCGGAATTTTCGGCTTTGGCTTCGGGCGCAAAAAATAAAATTTCAAGCCAGCCCGCTTATAACGCCATCGTCCGTGATCCTCATATTTAGCGCGTTAGGAACCTTCGGTAGCCCCGGCATAAGCATTATCTTGCCGCACACGGCGACGATGAAGCCCGCTCCCGTGCGGATCTGAAGATCTTTGACGCTGAGTTTAAAGCCGCGTGCCCGCCCAAGCGCCTTGGCATCGTCGCTGAAGCTATACTGCGTCTTTGCGATACAAACATTTAGCCGCTCAAGCCCCAAAGCCTTGATGTGCTGTAGCGCCTTTTGCGCTTCTGGCTCAAAAACGACCTCGCTTGCGCCGTAAATTTTAGTAGCGATCTTTTCGATCTTGCTCGCCGTATCGTCGCTAAGCTCGTAGGCGAATTTCAGCTCCTTAGAACGCTCGCACTCATCTACTACGAGGCGGGCTAGCTCAAGCGCGCCCTCGCCTCCTTTGGCGAAATTTTCGCAAATCGCCATCTGCACGCCGCGCTGCTTGCAGTAATCGCGCACGAAGGCGATCTCGCCGTCGCTATCGAAGCTGAAGCGATTAAGCGCCACGACAGGATTTAGCCCGAAATTTTGTAAAATTTCGATATGCCCGCCTAAATTTACGATGCCTCTTTGAAGCGCGGCAAGATCAGGGCTTGCGATATTTTCTTTATCCGCGCCGCCGTTATATTTAAGCGAGCGGATCGTGCTGACTAACACCGCGGCATCCGGAGCGATACCCGCGCGGCGACACTTGATATCGATAAATTTTTCAGCCCCTAGCTCGCTTCCGAAGCCCGCCTCCGTCACGGCGTAATCTGCTAGCGAGAGCGCAAGCTTGCTCGCCATTATTGAGTTGCAGCCGTGCGCGATATTTGCAAAAGGCCCGCCGTGCACGAGCGCGGGCGTGTGCTCTAGGCTTTGGATGAGATTTGGCTTCATCGCGTCTTTTAGCAGGATCGCCGCGGCATCCGCGCAGCCCAGATCGCGCACATATATCGGCTCTCCCTGCGTATCGTAGGCGACCATGATGTTTGCGATGTTTTCCTTAAGCTCGGCAAGATCGTTTGAGAGGCACAGCACCGCCATTATCTCGCTAGCTGCGGTGATATTAAAGCCGTCCTCGCGCTGCACTCCGTCGGTGCGCCCGCCCTGTCCTACGGTGATATGGCGCAGCGCGCGGTCGTTCATATCCATGCAGCGCTTCCACAAAATTTTATCGATCTTTAGCGGGTTTTCTTGATACAGCGAGTTGTCGATGACCGCCGAAATGAGATTATTCGCGGAGGTGATGGCGTGAAAATCGCCGTTAAAATGCAAATTTAGATCATCCATCGGCACCAGTTGCGAGTACCCGCCGCCAGCAGCCCCTCCTTTGATACCGAAAACCGGCCCCAGCGACGGCTCGCGCAGCGCAAGGCAGACGCTTTTGCCTAGGCGTTTTAGCGCATCGGCTAGACCTATGGAGGTCGTAGTCTTGCCCTCGCCAAACGGCGTCGGATTGGTCGCCGTGACCAAAATAAGCTTCGAAGCGCGCGAGCGCGGCTTGATATTTAGCTTGGCTTTGTAGTGGCCGTACAGCTCGATCTCATCCTCGCTAAGTCCCAAGCTTTTCGCAACGTTTGAAATTTTATCCGGCTTCGCCGCATTTGCTATTTCGATATCGCTCAACATATTCTCTCCTTAAATTTAAAATTTTATCGCGCAGTTTTTACGCACCGCCTCTTTAAATCCGCGCATTAGCTCGCGCGCTATGCGCACCTTGTCCGCGAGCCGTGCAAGATCAAAGCTCGCGCCGCGAAATTTGCCCCGGTTAAATTTCGATCTCGATGCCCACGGGGCAGTGGTCGCTGCCCATCACGTCGCTTAGGATGAAAGCATCCTTTAGCCGCGAGCGCAAATTTACCGAGATGAAAAAATAATCGATCCGCCAGCCTACGTTTTTTGCGCGCGCGTTAAAGCGGTAGCTCCACCACGAGTAGGCGTCCCGCAGCTCGCCGCGCACGGCACGGAAAGTGTCCACGAAGCCAGCCGCCTCCACTTCATCGAGCCACGCCCGCTCGATCGGCAAAAAGCCCGAAGTTTTGGAGTTTGCTTTGGGGTTCGCAAGATCGATCTCACGGTGCGCGGTATTTACGTCGCCGCAAAATATCACCCCGAGCCCCTGCTCTGCAAGGCTGCGCGCGTAAGCTAGGAATTTTGCGTAAAATTCCATCTTGTAGGCTAGCCGCGCCTCGTCCTTTTGGCCGTTGGGAAAGTAGATATTAAAAAGCACGACATCGCCGAAGCGGTGCTGCAGCACGCGCCCCTCGTCGTCGGGGAAAAACAGCGCCTTGCTCGTCTCGCTTTTAAATTTTGCCAGGCTCGCCACGCCCGAATATCCCGCACGTGCGGCGGAATTTAGATCGATCTGAGAAAATCCGAGCTCATAAAGCCCTTTTGGAGCGTCCTTTTCGCTCACCTTGATCTCTTGCAAGCCCAAAAAATCGGGGTTTTGCTCCGCAAGCCACGCAAAGCCGTCTTTGCCGAGTACTGCGCGCAACCCATTTACATTCCAACTAATCAGTTTCAAATTTAGCCTTTGGCCTGAAAATTTTGGTATGATTATACGAAATTTTGACTAAATTTAAAGGAAAATTATGCGCAATCAGCCCAAATACCGATTTTTTGCCAACTGGGGCTACGCGATGGCGGGTCTTTGCGAGATGCTGCGTAGCGAGTGTAGCTTTAGGCTCGAGCTTTTCGTGTTCGTGCCGCTTCTGCTGTCGCTATTTTTTTGGAATTTCGGCGCGGTACTAAATCTATTTTTGATCTTCGGTGCGGTCTTTACTATAGCGCTTGAGTGCGTAAACTCCGCGATCGAGCGCGCAGTCGATCTTGCCACGAGCGAAATCCACCCGCTAGCCAAAGGCGCCAAAGACACCGCAAGCACGGCCGTGATGATGAGCCTATTTCTTAACGCCGCGCTGTGGGGATACGCGCTTATCGGTAAATTCTTTTAATCGCGTAATTGCAAATTTCGCGATAAAAGATTTAAATCGCTGCAACGCAGAGTTTTTTTGGCGAGTGCGGAATTTGCAAGCCACTTGAGTCGTTGATCGTCCACGTCTGCAACCCAAACACGACCCTGCGTGATATTGAAATTTTAAAATCCGAAATTTGCTTTAAATTTAAACTCTCCTGTGCGCGAAAATTTTAATATTCGCTCGGCTCTTAAAATTTTAAAATAGCTTTTAAAATTTCTATAGATAAATCATTCAAACAAATTTTACGCCGTAAAATTTTAGCTATAAAATTATAACGACTTTCAAGATGCTTTAATACAATTTTCACTAAAATCACGTCGCCTTAATTAAAATAATTTTCAAAAAAAGGAAAATTTTGTCTAAATCCTTTCGCAAAATCTCGCGCAAATTTCATTTGTGGCTATCTTTGATATTTTGCATACCCCTTATAATCGTATCCGCAAGCGGCTCGGTTTTAGTCTATGCGGAGCGGATCGATGAAGCTTTGCTGAAAGACAAGGTGTTTAGGACCCAAGAAAGCGTGGCGAAATTCCCCGTTAGAATGAAATTCAGCGCTTTGCAATCCGAGATAAAATCCAAATTTAAAGAGTACGCGATCATGGGCTGGAGCATCGCGCAAGATCCTTTAAAGACCGATAAAATCAGACTTTCCTCTCAGAAACTGCAAAAGCGGATCATAATTTACTTAGATGCCTTTAGCGGCGAGATTAAAGGCGCGCCCATGCCGCGAGATGAGGGCTTTATCGGCACGATAAATAAACTGCACGCGGAGCTGTTTTTAGGTCGCGGCGGTAGAATTTTTGCAGGCGTTGTGGGGCTTAGCGCGCTACTTATCGGCATTAGCGGCTTTTTTATCTACAAAAAATTTTGGCAAAACTTATTCTCGCTGAGGCTAGATCGGGCCATATATTTTATGCGCGGCACTCACCGCCTAATCGGAGTCGCGAGCACTCCCGTAATGTTTGCTATAGCTATAAGCGGAGCATGGTGGGAGCTAAGGGCGGTAACTTACAAGCCGCTCGCAAATCCATGCGGCGCGGTCTTGCAGAATTTTAAGACCGAGCAAAATTCCACCGTCGCGGCATCAAACGGAGCGGTAAGCATGAAAGCGGCGCAAAATCTTGCGACGCTAGATGAGGCTTTAGCGCGGATAGCGGTTAAATTTAAAGAATTTCGCTCCACCTATATCGCCTTTCCGCTCTGTCCGGGCGGCGCTTTTACCGTATACGGCTTCGAGGCGGGGCAAAACCCGCTTCAAAGCCCTTACGCGAGCCGTATCACGATATCGGATGCAGGCGAAATTTTAAAAGCGGACTTTATAAACGATGCGGATTTTTCGGACAAACTTCAAGACGGCTTTCGTCGCGCCCATGCGGGCTCATACGGCGCAATAACGAAGCTTATATGGTTTTTAGCGGGGCTTGCGCCCCTATTTTTAAGCATTTGCGGATTTTACATAACCCTAAAAAATAGAAATTCTAAAAGGAGAAAGTTATGAAGAAAGTATCTCTTTCGCTCGTAGTCGCATTAAATATGCTAACTTCGCTTTATGCGGAAAATAACGCCACTGCGAGCACCCCGGAGGACTTAGGCACCATAGAGGTGCAAGATACCCAAAAGCTCCGTCGCGACGACAGAGATTATGAGGCTAGAAAGCTCGTTAAAAGTACCACCAGGCTCGATCTTACGGCAAGAGAAACGCCCCAGTCTCTTACCGTGGTGACCGAAGCCAAACTAAAAGATATGGGGATAACCGATTATCAGGTGCTGATGCGAAATATCGCGGGCATTACGAGCGGGCGTTGGGATGAGAGGCTCTATCCTACGGCGCGCGGATTTAGCATAGATTATTATCTGCTTGATTCGATGCCTAGCTTCGGAGGTTTTAGCCTCGGGGCGAACGATCTAAATTTGCTGCCGTATGAGCGCGTCGAGGTCGTAAAGGGCGCGAACGGATTATTAGCAGGCGCAGGAAATCCTGCCGCGAGTTTAAATTTTATCCGTAAGCACGCAGATTCCACCATCCCAAAAGGTTATATAAGTCTAAACGGCGGCTCATACGACAAATACGGGCTTAAAACCGACGTGCAAAGCCCGCTCAATCAAAGCGGTTCGGTGCGCGGACGCCTAGCGTTTATGCATGAACGATCGCACTCTTATATGGACTATTACAATCGTCGCAATACTGCCGTTTATGGCGTATTAGATATCGATGTAACAGACGATTCAAGGCTGAGCTTTGGCTCATTTTATCAGACTCTACGCCGACATGGCACACGCTGGGGCGGAATGCCCGCGTTTAACTCGGATGGTACGCGCACGCACTTCGGCAAAAACAAAATTTTCTCTCAGCCTTGGACGCGATACGACATCTCTACGCTTGATTTTTATGCCGATTTTAAACAATATTTCTCAAACGAGGCGAGTTTAAGCTTGAGTTATTCGTTTCGTCGTGCTCATACCGATTCAAATTTGCTCTTTTATGGCGGCAGGGTAGGCCCTGGCGGCATCGGAAACGTCGCCGATCTTAGCGTTTATGCTAACAAGCGCGAAGAGAATATCCACAATATCGACGCCTATGTGAATATCCCTTATGAATTTTTCGAACAAGATCATGAATTTGTATTTGGTGTGATGTATAATCTTTACAAAAAAGGATCTGATAACGTAAGTAGCTACTGGAATAACCGAAATACTCCAGCAGGCCTTGCTTATGCCGCGCGTACTAGAATAAATTTTAACGACCTTCATATTGAAGATCCACGCTTACCGTATGTAGATCAAAATAATGCCGATCGAACTATTCAAAAAGCAATTTATGCCGCGAATAAACTCTCAATCACCGAGGATTTAAAGCTCTTATTAGGAACGCGGATGAGTTACTATAAATATAAAATTACAGGTGGAGCAGATAATAGAAATTTTACCCGCGAAATTACTCCATATGCAGGGATCACCTATGATTTAGACGATCATCATACCCTTTATGCAAGTTATACGAGTATTTTTAAACCTCAAACCTACAAGGACAAAAACAATAAATATCTTGATCCCATCCAAGGCAAGGACTACGAAGCGGGCATCAAAGGCGAGTATTTTGACGGCGATCTGCAAGCAAGCCTGGGCGTTTTTAAGATCATCCAAGATAAACTCGGCATCCGCACCGACGAGTATATCACGGGCACAAATTCCTACGCTTACAGGCAGGGCCGCGGAGTAACCAGCAGGGGCTTTGAAGCGGACGTAAACGGTAAAATCACCGATGCGCTAAGCCTAAGCATGGGGCTAGCGCACTACAAAGCCAAAGACGCTGACGGCAATATCTACGCCAGCGACTCCTCCCGCACCAGCGCAAATCTTTTTGCAAAATATGAGATCGGCACATTTAGAATCGGCGCAGGCGCGATGTATCGCTCAAAGATTTATTCCGACTCGCCATACGGCAGGATCGAGCAGAAAGCCTACACGATCGCAAACGTAATGCTAGGCTACAAAGCGAGTAAAAACCTAGATGTGCAGCTAAACGTCGATAACATAACCGATAAGCGCTATTTTGAGGGCATCGGTTCTAATCGAATGATCTACGGCGATCCGCGCACCTTCAATCTAAGCCTTACGTATAGCTTTTGACCCAAATAGTCGCAGTGGAATTTGTCTAGTGCTTAGCTCTAATAGAATTCCATCGCGACGCGATAGATAAATGGCAAATTAAGCCTAAATTTCGTAAAATCATCACTAAGACGCGAGGTCGCGTAATACGTTTAAAGGCATACAATGCAAAGTTCAACCTCATAAATCCCGCTAAATTTAAACCAAATCAACCAACAAATTTAAATTTAAGGCAGAACCATGAAAAGACGAGACTTTCTAAAACTAGGCGCGCTCGCGGCAGCTTCAGCGCAGGCAAAGCAATTTGACGCGGCGGCGCAGGCGATATTTGACGAGCAGATGGGGCTTTGCGCGAATAAATTCGGCGCGTTTTACGTCCAAACCATCGGCGGCAGGGTCGTGGGCACCGAGCTGTTTGAGGGCGATGCGATGCCTACGGTGCTAAATAACGCCCTAAGCGATCATATCCAAAACGAAACGCGCGTGAAATACCCCTACGTGCGCAAAAGCTTCCTTACTGATCCCTCAAATCCAAAGCCGCAGCTTCGCGGCAAAGAGCCCTTCGTGCGCGTTAGCTGGGACGAGGCGATAAAGCTAAGCGCCAAAATTTTAAAAGAAAACTTCGATAAATACGGCTCGCAGGCCATTTACGGGCAGCTTTATCAGTGGGGTAGTCTGGGCAAGGTCGGTCACTCGCAGCGCACCGCAAAGCGCATGCTAAACGCGCTAGGAGGCTACGTGAGCGAGCTTGGCGGCTACTCTTACGGCGCGGCGACGGCGTTTTTGCCTCACGTGACGGGCTCTATCGATCCGACGCACGCTCCGACGCGTTGGGAGGGCGTGGTAAAGGAGGCCAAAACGATCGTATTTTGGGGCACGAATCCCGTCGTCTCAAACAAGATCGCTACCTCCGTGCCGATGCATAACTCCTACGCCTACTACGAGATTATGAAGGATAAATTTAAAAAAGGCGAGATGAAAATTTACAGCGTCGACGTCTACCGCAACGAAACGGCGGAGTATTTTGGCGCGCACTATCTCGCCGTGCGCCCTTGCACCGATACGGCGATGCTGATCGGGCTTTGCGATTATCTTTACGAAAACGGGCTTTACGACAAAGAATTTATAGAGCGCTACACGGTCGGGTTCGATAAATTTAAGGATTATTTCACCGGCGCAAAAGACGGCGTGAAAAAAGATCTTGCGTGGGCGAGTAAAATTTGCAGCGTGAGCGAAAAGGAGCTAAAAAGCCTAGCCGATACGCTAGCTAAAAAGGACACGCTCATAGTTACGGGCTACGCGATACAGCGTCAGCACCACGGCGAGATGGCATACTGGGCGCTGATCGCGCTGGCTGCGATGCTAGGCGACATCGGCAAGACCGGGCGCGGCTACGTGATGAACGATCAGATGCATAAAAACGCCGATATTAGCTTCATCGCGCCAAAGCTTCAGGCCTTTAATCCCGCGATAAACGAAAAATACATCGCCCCGCAGGGCAAGCTAGCCAAGGCCAAATACCACGAGATACCAAACAGCAGGCTCATAGACGCGATCATGGAGCCGGGCAAGCAGATCGAGCGCAACGGCAAAAAATACGTCATGCCGCACATCCGCGTGATGTTTAATGCCAACGGCTCGACCTTCACCCGCCACCCCGACACCAACCGCGCAGTCGAAGCGATGCGCAAGATAGAA
Organism: uncultured Campylobacter sp.; assembly: GCA_937990735.1. Lineage (GTDB taxonomy): Bacteria > Campylobacterota > Campylobacteria > Campylobacterales > Campylobacteraceae > Campylobacter_B. The sequence goes on from CALKQT010000095.1 coordinate 40,311, forward strand.
GCGATCATCACCACGGAGCCCTTTTGGACTAGTACGGCGAGGCTCAGCGACATCGTGCTGCCGGCAGCACTAGAATGCGAGCGCACGGACATAGAGTTTGCAAACTCGACTAGCGAGTACCTTTTTGCGATTAAACCGCTAGTAAAGCCCGCGGGCGAGAGCAAGAGCGACTTTGAGATCGCGCGGCTCATCTGCGCGCAGTGGGGCGAGGAGTACGAGCAGGCCTTTAGCGAGGGCAAAACGGAGCTTGAGTGGGTGAAGGAAATCTACGCCGATGCAGTCCAAAAAGCCGAAGGCATGGGAATAGCGATGCCTAAATTTGAGGAGTTTTGGCAAAAAGGCTACGTCAAATTTGATAAGATCGACGAGAAAAAGCGGTACTTCACAAACTACGCGGACTTCCGCGCCGATCCCGAAAAAAACGCGCTAAAAACCCCGTCGGGCAAGATCGAACTCTACTCCGAAGCGGTCGAAAAGCTAGGATATCCCGACTGCCCGCCGCACGCGACGTGGATGGAGCCCTTTGAGTGGCTGGGCGGCGACGTGAGCAAGTACCCGGTCGCTATCAGCGGCGCGCACTCTAAATTTAGGCTCCACTCGCAGCTAAACAACTCGCTCATCCGCAACTACGCCGAGATCGCGGGCCGCGAACCCGCGCTCATTAGCCCCGCCACGGCAAAGTCGCGCGGCATAAAAACGGGCGACGTAGTAAGGATCTATAACGACCGAGGCGAGATACTTTGCGGCGCGCTGGTAAGCGAGCGAGCGCAAGATAACGTCGTGATCGTAAGCGAGGGCGCGTGGTATGACCCCGCCGTCTGGGGCGAGCGCAGCCTATGCAAACACGGCAACATAAACGTGCTAACCAAGGACGTGCCTAGCTCGCAGCTCTCGCAAAGCAACACCGCGCACACGAGCATGGTGCAGATCGAGAAATTTAAAGGCGAACTGCCGAGCGTAACAGCGTTTGATAAGCCCGCGACGATAGAGGTTTAGCGCGCTTTCTAGCTCTTGTGCCAAAGCTCTACCAGCCGTTTATCGCAAACAAAATCGCTAAGTTTTTCTGCGCCAAGAGCTCGTCCGAGAGGCGGTCATATTCGCCCCCAAGCCCCATTTATTGCGCCATAGACGGCGGCTCATCGTCCCAAGAGCCCATCGCACCGAATACATCAGCGATCCCAGCTGCGGCAAACGCCCTCAAGCTCGGCTGCGGCAGCGCTGCAAACGAAACGGCGTAATACTCGCCTACAGCGACTTCGCCCCGCAGCGTCTTAAGCGCATTATCAAACGTCTGCGCAAAGTTTTCGCAGCCTATCTTGATCGCAAAATCCCTGATCTGCACTAAAACATTCCCGAATTCTGCGCTGTTATCGCGCGCGTTTAGCGCATCCCGCGGCATCCCGCACCAAAGGCGCTCGACGTATTTCACATACCAAGCCTTTTTGTCGCGATCATATTTCCAATTAGACGTAAAAACGCCGTCAAAGTCCTCAAAGCAGCAGACGATGCCCTTTACGTTCATCCCCGAAAAGCCCAAAAGCGCTCTATCTTTTATGAAAGTTGGAATACTAAGCCCCGCGTCCTTCAGACCAAGCTTTAGGCACTGCTCTATCCAACGCCGCCGTGCGGAGATCGGCTCGTCCTCGCGCCCTTTTTGCGCGACTTGCTCGGTAAAAAATTTGTGCTCTTTTTGCAGAAACGACGAGCCCGTGCTTTCGTCGGCGCCTTTTTTACTAGCCGCTTTTTCATTTGCCGCTCCTTTGCTGTTCGCGCGCTTTTACTCCGCTGCACCGCCGTTCTCGGCGGCTTTGTCCGTCGCACTGCTCTGCACTGCGCCGTACGCATCTTTTTTGCTCCGCAGCTTTACTTGCGTCGTTTACGCCGTCCTGCGCTGCGCGGCTTGCGCCCTCTGTGGTGCGGAAATGCTCCTTTGCAAACTCGAAATTTAAATATTTTATATATTTTTGATCTTGCGGCAGTGGCTTAGGATTGCCGAGCAGAGCTGATTTTAGCGCGACACACAGCGCGCACGAGAGATATATTTCGCCGTTCATAGATATCCTTAAATTTAGACGCTTACATTCATGCGGCGGATTATTCACGCACGGCGCAGAAATCTAGCGGCGGCAAAATTTTAAAATTTTACGCCTTAGCGACAAATTTAATCACGATAAAATTTGCGCGTGAAGCAAAAACAAATCTGTGCAAAGATAGAATTCCCAACCGCCGCGAGCGTGAAATTTTAAAAGCAGCTGCCGCATCGAAAAAGGTGCCGTTATAAATTTACAAATGCCTTATACGTCGGTAAAATTCCGAAGCCGAAATCCACGAGCGGCATGAGCAAGGCGATGTGCGTCAAATTTACCCGCACTACAAAAATGACAAACCGCTTTAAAGAAATTTCAACCACACTCGCGCTATGAAATTTTAAAAGTAAATTGCCGCACTGAGCTACGCAAAAATTTAAAGAGAATTAGTCGCAGCGCTGTGCATAATTAAACCCAAAAATCGCGCCGTAAAATTTTAAACGTAGTTTGCTATATCCGGACTACCACTAAATTTAAAATTTAAGCAAGGCGATCGCACTACTGGATCAAAGATCGCGCCGATACCGAGCAAAACGCGCTATGAAATTTTAAAGATAAGTCGCTATGCCTACGCTGCCGCCAAATTTAAAATAAACCGATCGCACCACAAAATTTTAAAAGCAAGCCGTTGCGTCCAAACTAGCTAAATTTAAAATTAAGCAATAGCGCCATTTGCGCTACGAATACCGCTCGTCGGCAAGCTACCACTCGCAAGCTCTGCCCACAAGTCGCCGATCGCAAGTTTTACGCCGCAAGCGCCCTACGCTACGACGTTTGGAAACTCATAGACCACGCGGCCGCTTTTGATCGTGCATACCGCAGCGCCCGTAAGCTGCTTGCCGAAAAGCGGCGAGTTACGCGATTTGGACTTATTTAGCGCCTCGTCGTAAACGTAGGAAATCTGCGGATCGATGATCGCGACGTCGGCCAAAAAGCCCTCTTTGATCTCGCCCTTGTCCTTTAAATTTAGAATTTTAGCCGGGTTAAACGAGCACAGCCGCACCATATCTTCAAGGCTGATGACGCCCTCGTTTACGAGCCGCAGCGTAAGCGGCACGAGGGTTTGAAGCCCCAAAATTCCAAACGGCGCATGGTCAAATTCGACGAATTTATCGTCGGTGTTGTGCGGAGCGTGATCGGTCACGATGGCGTCTATTAGACCGCTTTTAAGCGCCTCTCTGATCGCCTGCACGTCGCTTTGGGTGCGAAGCGGCGGCGACATTTTAAAATTCGTATCGTATCCCATCAGCTCGCGCTCGTCGAAGGTGAAATGATGCGGCGTAGCCTCGCAGGTGACGCGGATACCCTCGCGCTTAGCCTGCTTTATGAGCTTTAGCGACCACGCCGAGCTTACGTGCGCGATGTGGATGTGCCCGCCCGTCTTTTTGGCAAGCAGCAGATCGCGCGCGATCATGATCTCCTCTTTTTCGCTCGCCATCCCCTTTAGACCGAGGATCGCGCTTATCTTGCCCTCGTTCATCACGCCGCCGTGGCATAGCGAGCAATCCTCGCTGTGATTTATCACAAACGAGCCGAAGTGCGCGGAGTATTCAAGCGCCTGTCGCATCACGGAGCTGTCGGTCACGGGCAGCCCGTCGTCGCTGAAAGCCACGCAGCCCGCCTCAAGCATATCGCCCATCTCGACGATCTTTGCGCCCTTGCAGTCCTGCGAGATCGCGCCTATGGGCAGCAGATCGATAAGCCCGCGCTGTTTGGCCTTGGCGATCATCGCGCGCGTGATGCTTGAGTTATCATTTACGGGCCTGGTATTTGCCATCGGGAGGCAGGTCGTCACGCCGCCTGCGACCGCAGTTTCGCTGCCGCTAATGACATCGTCTTTGTATTCGAGGCCGGGGTCTCTAAAATGCACGTGCATATCGATAAGACCCGGCATCACGAGCTTGCCCGCAGCGTCTATGACGCGGTCTGCGGCGGGACACTCGCGCGTGATCTTTGAAATTTTATCGCCCTCGATCAGGACGTTCGCCTCCTCGCTACCGCCCCAATTAACGATCGTGCCGTTTTTTATTAAAATTTTCATCGTGCGCTCCTGTTTAAATTTATCGTATGAAGTATCGCCATTCGCATCGCCTCGCCGTTTTCTACCTGATCTAAAACGCAGCTATAGCGCGGATCGTCGGCTACGTCGGAGTTGATCTCCACGCCGCGATTGATCGGGCCTGGGTGCATTATCATGACGCCCTCTTTCGCCGCTTGCATGCGCCTCGCGGTAAGTCCGAAAAATTTTGAGTATTCGCGCACGCTCGGGAAGCTCGGCTCGCCGTCTTGCCGCTCAAGCTGAATTCTAAGCATGATGATGACGTCGGCGCCCTCGATCGCCTCCTCTACGCTTTTGCATATCGGGCAGCCGAACGCGTCGCAGTCGCGCAGCATCATCGGAGGGCCGAATAGCCGCACGTTTATGCCGAGCTTTTGCATCGCCCAGATGTCGCTTCTAGCCACGCGCGAGCGAAATATATCGCCGATGATCGCGACGTTTAAATTCTCGATCCTGCCCTTGTGCTCGCTGATCGTAAAAAGATCCAGCAGCGCCTGGCTCGGGTGCTCGTTCAGCCCGTCGCCCGCATTTACGATCGATGCGTCGCAGTTGGCCGCTACAAATTTCGCCGCGCCCGAGCAGCTGTGGCGCAGCACGAAGATATCGGTGCGCATCGCCTGCATATTTCTGATAGTGTCGATCAGCGTCTCGCCCTTTTTCGTGCTGCTGTCCGCAGCGGTGAAATTTACGCTGTCTGCGCCCAGGCGCTTGGCTGCGATCTCAAAGCTGGTGCGGGTGCGAGTAGAGTTTTCGAAAAACGCGTTGATGACCGTTTTGCCGCGAAGCGAGTCGGATTTTTTGACGTCAGAGCGGTTGAGCGCTTTAAACTCGCGCGCTAGATCTATAAAGTCGTAGATGTCCTCGCGACTCAGATCCTGCGCGCTAAGAAGATGCTTTAGCTTATACATTCCCTCTCCTTTTTTGGGCCGAATTTCAGCCGTAATTGTATAAAAAAATCTCTGATAAAATTTTAAAATTTAAGAGCGGGGCTCAAATTTAGACGCGGAATTTTGCTTGAAATTTCATTTGAGTTCGCATACGAAGCGCGAGCGGAATTTTAGAGTAAAATTTAAAAATTTTGGGATTAAATTTGAGCTTCTTGAGCGAAAATTTTAAAAAATCCGCCGCGCCGTTTACGTAAAATTTTAAAGCTTTACGCGCAGCTGGCGGCCATAAAAACAAAGAATTTAAAGCTTATTTAAATACTTTATATAATTTTTCGCGCTATTTTCTACGGCTTGCTCGCTTTTATCGTAAGTAAAGCCGTATGAGACGAAATTTGGTAGCGTAACTGCGCCGACAAAATTAAATGTAGCCTTAAATGGCGCTAGCACCTCATCTACGCTAAAGCCCACAATGCCGTTTTTAGAGTAGTTTGCCTCGGTCGCGCCAAGCGAGATCGCAAGCGCGAATTTTTTACCTTTAAGCTTGCCGCCGCTCTCTGCGCCATAAGCCCAGCCGCGCGTAAAAACGTCCTCAAACCACTGCTTAAGAAGCGGCGTGCAGTTTGAAAAACGAAACGGAAACTGAAGCACGATTTTATCGTGGCTTTCGAGCAGCTTTTGCTCCTTTTCCACATCGATTTTAAAATCCGCATAAAGCGCGTAAAGATCATGAAGCTCGAACTTATCAGGATGCGCTAGCACAGCATCCATCCAGCAGCGGTTTACAAGCGAGTTTTCGATATTTGGATGAGCCAAAATAATGAGAGTTTTCATTTTTATCCTTGTAAATTTGAAATTGCGGGGCGCATTATAGCCCTACTTCGTAAAATTTTTCTCGTTTTATCGCAAGCGACCTTAAATTCTAAAGCTTTACCAGCCGCTGCCCGCTTATCTTTAACAGCAGCTTCAAAGAGCGCGAGCTTTAAATTCCAAACTTCATTCACTACTCGCGCTTTATTTTAGAAATGCTTGCCCTGGGGGCACTCGTCGCGTTTTACAGAGGTTTACTACTTCTTTGCAAATATTCATATTACATTGCGGAGGCTCGCGCGAGCGAGTAAAATTTTAACGAAACCACGGCGCAGGGGAAATTTTAATAAAATTTAGCATCGTTTCTCTGCGAGCATTCGCCGCAATAAACAAATTTAAGCGAAATTTAGCCGCGCTTAAATTCTAAAGCTTTGTCCGTCGGTTCCGTCGTCGGGCTGCGGGTGCTCATCGCGCTCTTATGAGTGTCTGTCACGCTTTCGTGCAGGCTCGTTACGCTCCTGCGAAGACTTACCGCTTTCCTGCGGATAGTAGTTGTAACAAAAATTTTGAGTAAAATTTAGCGTAATTTAAATTCTAAAGCTTTGCCTACCCGCCGCCTCTTCAGGATCTGAATTATCATCGCGCTCCTGCGAGCGCCCGCCGCGCGGCTCCTGTCTAGGCTGCACGCCAAAGCCCTCCAAGACCTTGCCTAAGCTCTCGTTCGCATCTTTTATAATTCCTTGCAGGCTTTGCCCCATCTGATCAAGATTTTTGCCCGCCTCGCGTGCCGCCGCCTCGCCCTGCTTTAACAGATCCTCGATCCTATCCGCGTTGCGAACAGCGAAATCGCTCAAGGCTTCGGGCGCCTTTTTCTGCAAATTTTGCAAGGCCTCGCCCAAAACTTTAGCATCGTTTGCAAGCTCATCTATCGTGGAGTTTAGATCGGATTTTTGCTTGCGCTCAAAGCCCTGCGGCACGGAGCCTTGCGTAGAATTTTGCCCCGAGCTATCCGCGCTTTTATTAAAATTTTGCCCTTTATTACTCGCGCTAAAATTCTGTTCCGAGCGCGCGCTTTGCTCGCGATTTTGCGCGTCCGATCCGCCGTCGCAGCCGCTTAAAACGCACGATGCGGCTAGCGCCAAAGTAAAATTTCGCGCTGCATTTATAAAGCTAAAATCGTTTATAAAATTAAAATTTCTAGCGCGACCCGCCGAGATAAAATTTAGTCTGCCCTGCGCCGAGATAAAATTCTGCCCGCTGCCGATCTTGATAAAATTTCGCCCAACGTACGCTGAAGTAAAATTTCGCGCACCGCCCGCCGAAACGAAATTTCGCAGCCCTCCAAAGCCCGGCTCGCCGCTTGCTCGGATAAAATTCTGCGCCGAATCGCGTCCGCGCCTTTTCAAAATTCGTCTTTTCAAAATCCGCTCCTTTAAATTTCATCCCTTGCAATCGCGCTTGGAAGTCGCCCGAAAAACAGGTCGCTTCTAAGCTTCAAAAGCAAGCAGATAGCGATATCGGCGCTTTGCTCGCGGATGTAGTTTCGATCGCCCTTTAGATGAAATTCCCCGACGATCTGTTTGCCGCCCTGCTCCTTTGCGCCGATAAAAACCGTCCCTACGGGCTTTTGCGCACTTCCGCCGCCGGGGCCCGCGATACCGCTTACCGCGAGGGCAAAGCTCGCCCCGCTGCTTTGCAGCGCGCCCTCCAGCATCTCGCCCACGGTCTGCGCGCTTACCGCGCCGTAGCGAGCGAGCGTATCTTCGCCCACGTTGAGCCAGAGATTTTTTATCTCGTTGGCGTAGCTTACGAGCGAGCCGTCAAAAACGTCGCTCACGCCCGCGACCGCGCCGAATTTTGCGGCGATGAGCCCTGCGGTGCAGCTTTCGGCGAAAGTGATCTTAGCGCCTATTTCGCGCAGTCTATCCACCACAAAGCCCATAAAATCACCGCCTTCGATGTAGCAGCTCTCATAATACTTGCCGACGCTTTGCAAAAACGCGTCCAGCGCTCCGAATTTCATCGCACTGGCGCGCACTAACAGCAAAAAGGAGCAGGGCCTACTGATCGTAAGCGAAATTTTATAACTGATCGCAAGGCTTTCTAGGCGCTGCTTTACGCTTTCGTATTCGCAATCGAATAGATAAAAGCTCTCGCCCGCATTCGGCGCGTCTTGGAGGATCGGCGGCAAGCTCTGCAAGCAAAGCGCCTTGATCACGTTTACCGAGCAGCCTCTGACGTTTAGCAGGAAGCTGTTTTTCGCCACCGTGCGCGCCATCGAGGGCGCTAGGGTTTCTCCATTTTTCAGCTCTAGCGAATCGAAAGAGAGCGTAGATAAAATTTTACCGACGACTGCATAGGCGGAGTTTGCCGCAAAGATCGTGATAAAATCGTATGAATCGATCATCTTTTCAAGCGCGAAGGGCAAAACCTTATCGTTTTCGCTTAAGAATCTCAGATCGTCGATCCGCCCAAAAACTCGTTCGTAGCTGCGAGAAATATAGCTCATCAAAGCCGCGTCGTAGCGGATCTCCTCGCCGATTACAAGGATGATATTTTTCATAAAGACCCTCATTAAATTTTCGCACATTATATCATAAACGCAGACTGCTCTTTCAGAGCTTTTTAATGGCGTTTTAGATAAACTTCACAAATTTTTTAAGACACGAAAAGGTACAAATATGGACTACAAAGATACTCTCTTTCTTCCTACTACGGACTTTGCGATGCGAGGCGCACTGCCTCAAAACGAACCTGCGCGGTTTAAGGCATGGTACGACGAGCGTAAAATTTACGAAAAGATGAAAGCTAGGCGCAAGGGCGCAAGCGTCAGCTTCAATATCCACGACGGCCCGCCGTACGCTAACGGGCACCTCCACATCGGCCATGCGCTGAATAAAATTTTAAAAGACATCATCACCAAAACCCATTATTTTTTCGGCGAGGATATCCGCTACGTGCCGGGCTGGGACTGCCACGGTCTGCCGATCGAGCAGCAAGTAGAGATCAAGCTAGGCGAGCGGAAAAAATCGCTTTCAAAAGTGCAGATCCGCGAGCTTTGCAGACAGCACGCCAAAGAGTTCATCGACGTGCAGCGCAATGAATTTAAAGATATGGGGATTTTAGGCGACTGGGACGATCCGTATCTGACGCTAAAATTTGAGTTTGAGGCTGAAATTTACAAGGCGCTCTGCCAGATCGCAAAAAAAGGAATTCTGATCGAGCGCTCAAAGCCCGTGTTTTGGAGCTGGGCGGCAAAAAGCGCGCTCGCAGAAGCCGAGGTCGAGTATAAAGACAAAGAGGACTACTCGATCTTCGTGGCGTTCGATCTAAGCGATGAAGCAAACGCTAAAATCGGCGCGAAAGGTGCCAAAGCGGTCATCTGGACGACCACGCCTTGGACGTTGCCCGCAAACGGCGCGATATCTTTAAACCCGAATGAAATTTACGCGCTGACGAGCGAAAATTTAATCCTTGCAAAACCTTTGGTCGAAAGCCTCGTAAGCCTGGGCATCACCGAGGGCAAGATCGTAAAAGAATTTAAGGCTGCCGAGCTTGAAGGTCTAAACGCGATCAATCCGCTAAACGATAGGGCTTCAAAGCTTATCCTCGGCGAGCACGTCCTGATGGACGGCGGCACCGGGCTCGTGCATACGGCTCCTGGGCACGGCGATGACGATTATTTCGTAGGGCTTAAATACGGCATCGAGGTGATTATGCCCGTGGATGAGGGCGGCTGTTTCGATCAAACCCTTAAAACCAAAAAACTCTTCCGCGCAGACGTCGTAGACGAGTTCGTGGGGATGCATATTTTCAAAGCGAACGAGAAAATTTTAGAGCTTCTAGGCCCCGCGCTTATCAAATCCGGCAAATTCGTCCACTCCTATCCACACTGCTGGCGCACGCACAAGCCGGTAATCTACCGCGCGACAAAGCAGTGGTTTATCGCGATGGACGAGCCAATGCCTAACGGCAAGACGCTGCGTCAGGTGGCGCTAGAGCAGATCGGAGGGGTTAAATTTTACCCGCAAAGCGGCATCAACCGCCTTACCTCGATGATAGAAAACCGCCCTGATTGGTGTATCTCGCGCCAAAGGGATTGGGGCGTGCCGATTGCGTTTTTCCGCGATAAAAGCACCAAAGAGCCGATCTTTGATGAGAAAATTTTAAATAATATCTACGAAATTTTTAAGGCTAAGGGCGCGGATGCTTGGTGGCAGATGGAAATTTCGGAGCTTTTGCCTCAGGATAGCGGCTATAAGCCTGAAAATTTAGAAAAGGTGATGGATATCTTAGACGTTTGGTTCGATAGCGGCTCGACGTGGAAAGCGGTGCTACAAAGCGGCGCCTACGATGCAGGCAAATTCCCCGCGGATATGTATCTTGAGGGCAGCGACCAACACCGCGGCTGGTTTCAAAGCTCACTGCTTCTAAGCTGCGCGATTAACGAATGCGCGCCGTACAAGAGCATCCTCACACACGGATTTACCGTCGATGAGAAGGGTCAAAAGATGAGCAAGTCCGTCGGAAACGTCGTCTATCCGCAAGAGGTCGCAAAGAGCCACGGCGTGGAAATTTTACGCCTGTGGGTCGCGATGAGCGATTACTCGACCGATCTAAAGATCAGCGACAATATCCTAAAGCAGGTAAGCGAGCAATATCGCAAGATCCGCAATACGATAAGATTTCTGCTCGCAAGCACCAGTGATTTAAATGAGATCGAGACGAGCAATTTTACGCGGCTTGACCGCTGGATCCTAACGCGCGCGGTAAACGCCTTTGCGAGCGCGGAAGCAGCGTTTAGAAACTACGATTTTTCAAAGGGCTTCAACGCCTTGCTAAATTTCTTAAGCGCCGATTTGAGCGGAATTTATCTTGATATCTGCAAAGATAGGCTCTACTGCGACGCACCCGACGAGCCGCGCCGCAGAAGCGCGCAAAGCGCGATCGCTCTGATTACGCGAGCGCTGCTGCCTCTGATCGCGCCTACGCTAACATACACGATCGACGAAGTAATGCAGTTTGCGCCGCAAATCATTAAAGAGGGCAAGCAGGACGCTTTCGATCTAATCTACAAGCCGATAGAATTTGACGATTTTCTAGAATTTGACGAAATTTTAATCAAATCGAGGGAGAAATTTTTCGAGCTTATCGACGCGCTTAAAAAGGACAAGATCATCAAATCGACGCTTGAGCTGGTTTTGCAGACGAGCTCGAACGAAATTTTATCAAACGACATCCTAGGCGTGGCGGATTGGTTTATGGTAAGCGACGTGGACACTCTGCAAAGCGAGGAGGCTCTGGCGGAGTTTAAGATAAACGACGAAATTTTCCGCCTCGTAAAATCATCGAAGCACAAATGCCCTAGATGCTGGAAATTTAACGCAAAAGAGCCCGATGAGCTCTGCCCGCGCTGCGCGAAGGTCATGCATGCTCGCTAACCCCATAAGTCTCGGCTTCGTATTTTTTACGATCGCGCTGATCTGCGTAGCGACGGGCGTGGGGATCTATTTTGTGAATAAATTTAAGGATGGCAGATGATAAGTTTGAAAGAGGCTCTAAAGCTGAGCGCGGATGAAATTTCGGCGCTTAGAGCGGAGCTAAAGGATAAAATTTTAAAAACCAAAGAGCTCGGCGCCTACGTCGAGCAGCTTACGGGCGAGGCTTTAAACATCAGCGGCGAGGGCGTGCCGATCGCGATCAAAGATAACATTCAGGTAAAAGATTGGAGCGTCACCTCGGCGAGTAAAATTTTGCAAGGATACGTTGCGCCATACGACGCGACGGTGATCAAAAAGATACGCAAACGCGGTTTAGCGCCGTTTGGGCGAACGAATATGGATGAGTTTGCGATGGGAAGCACGACTGAGAGCTCATTTTACGGCAAAACTCTCAATCCGACCGATCACTCGCGCGTACCCGGCGGCAGTAGCGGCGGAAGCGCGGCTGCCGTAGCGGCAAATATCGCCGTCGCCGCACTCGGAAGCGATACGGGCGGCTCTATCCGCCAGCCGGCGGCATTTTGCGGCTGCGTAGGCTTTAAGCCGAGTTATGGCAGGGTCAGCCGCTACGGGCTCGCGGCGTATTCGAGCAGCCTCGATCAGATAGGACCGATCACGCGCAGCGTCGAGGACGCGGCGATTTTATACGACATCATCGCAGGCCGCGACGAGATGGACAGCACGAGCTACGCGGGCGCTTACGAAAGCACCGCGGATAAGCTAAACGCAGATCGCAAGCTTAAGATCGCAGTTATAAAAAACTACGTGGACGAAGCCTCGCAGCAGGTCAAAGAGGCTTTAAATTTAACTATAGAAAAGCTAAAATCATTCGGGCACGAGATCGTTTACCGCGATCTTTGTAGCTCCAAATACGACATCGCGACCTACTACATCATCGCAACCGCCGAGGCTAGCGCAAATTTAAGCCGCTACGACGGCGTGCGCTACGGAAACCGCGCGAAAGCTCTAAATTTAAAAGAGCTCTACGCCAACACCCGCGGCGAAGGATTTGGCGACGAGGTCAAAAGAAGGATGCTTCTAGGCACCTTCGTGCTAAGCAGCGGCTACTACGACGCGTATTACATCAAAGCACAGAAGGCAAGAGCCTTCATCAAAAGCGAATATGAGGAAATTTTAAAAGACGCCGATTTGATCTTTATGCCGATCGCGCCGGGCGTGGCGTATAAATTCGGCGAGCTTAGCGATCCGCTTCGTGCATATCTTAGCGACATCTACACGATCGGCGTAAATTTAGCGGGGCTTCCCGCGATCTCCGTGCCGGTAGCGAAAAACAAAGAGGCTCTTAATATCAGCGCGCAGCTCATCGGGCGCGCTTACGACGAACAAACGGTGCTGGACGGCGGCTTGAGTTTAGAAAAAATCGTGAAAGGATAAGTATGAAGATCGTCAAAAAGGCTCTGACCTTCGAGGATGTTTTGTTGGTACCGCAATACTCTGAAATTTTACCCAAAGAGGTCGATATCAGCACGAGTTTTACGAAAAATATCACGCTAAATACCCCTCTTGTGAGTGCTGCGATGGATACGGTCACCGAGTACCGCACGGCGATAATGATGGCGCGCCTCGGCGGTATCGGCGTGATCCATAAAAATATGGACGAGGACTCCCAGGCCAAGATGGTTCGCCGCGTAAAAAAGAGCGAAAGCGGCGTCATCATCGATCCTATCTCGATCAAGGCGGACGCCACGATCAAAGACGCTCTCGATCTGATGAGCGAGTACCACATCAGCGGCATTCCCGTTATCGACGACAACGGCGTGCTGATTGGAATTTTGACCAATCGCGACCTGCGCTTTGAAACAGACACCGCCGCGCTCGTAGGCGAAAAGATGACCAAGGCTCCTCTAATTACCGCCCCAAAGGGCTGCACGCTTGATGATGCGGAGAAAATTTTTAGAAACAATAAGGTAGAAAAGCTTCCGATAATCGACGCAAACGGCCACTTAGAGGGGCTTATTACGATTAAAGACCTTAAAAAGCGTATCGAATATCCAAGCGCTAATAAAGACAAATTCGGCCGCCTTCGCGTCGCCGCGGCGATCAGCGTAGGCCATCTGCAAAGAGCCGAAGCTCTCGTAAAAGCGGGCGTCGATGCGCTTGTGATGGACTCTGCGCACGGACACTCCAAAGGCATTATCGACACGCTTAAGGAGCTGAAGCAACATTTTGACGTCGACGTAGTGGTAGGAAACGTCGCAAACCCCGCCAGCATAAAAGATATCGCAAACGCGGGAGCGGACGCGATTAAAGTAGGTATCGGCCCGGGCTCGATCTGCACTACGCGCATCGTAGCGGGCGTGGGCGTGCCGCAGTTTACCGCGATCAACGATTGCGCGATCGAGGCGGCTAAATTTGGAATTCCGATCATCGCAGACGGCGGCATCAAATACTCGGGCGACATCGCCAAAGCTCTAGCTGCGGGCGCAAGCTCGGTGATGATGGGAAGCCTGCTCGCAGGCTGCTACGAAACCCCGGGCGAGCTCATTACGTTTCAGGGGCGCCAGTACAAAACCTACCGCGGCATGGGTTCCTTAGCGGCGATGCAGAAAGGAAGCTCGGATCGCTACTTTCAAGACGGCACCGCAAAAGAAAAGCTCGTGCCAGAGGGCGTCGAGGGGCGCGTGCCTTACGCGGGTATGTTAAAAGACGTGATCTTTCAGCTGCTAGGCGGCTTGCGAAGCTCGATGGGATACTGCGGCAGCAAGGATATCGCGACCTTTCAGCAAAAGGCGGAATTCGTCGAGATCACGAGCGCAGGTCTTAAAGAAAGCCACGTCCACGACGTCATCATCACGCAGGAAGCACCGAATTACCGAGTAAATCAGTGATCCTTCAAAGCAAAATTCAAAATTTCGACGAGCCGCTCTACCTGGAGAGCGGTCGCGTCTTTTCTAGCTTCAAGCTCGCCTATGAAACCTACGGCGAGCTAAACCAGGACAAATCCAACGTCATCGTCATCTGCCACGCCTTAACCGGCTCCGCGCACGCCGCGGGACTTTACGAGGGCGACGTTAAGCCCGGCTGGTGGGACGGGCTCATCGGCGATCATAAAGCGGTCGATACGACAAAATTTTTCGTCATCTGCATAAACATTTTAGCTTCGCCGTTCGGCTCGACATGCCCGCTTGATGTCGATGAAAGCAGCGGCCGCGAGTACCGCTTGCGCTTTCCGGTAGTGGTCGTCTCGGACGTCGTGCGCGCGCAGATGATGCTTTTAAAGCGCCTAGGCATCGCCCGCGTTCGCGCCGTTATCGGCGGCAGTCTGGGCGGCATGCAGGCGCTGTGCTACGCGATCGAATATCCGGAATTTGCGGATGAAATTTTCGTGCTCGCAAGCACATACGCTACGCAGCCTTGGGCGATCGCATTTAATAAGATCGCGACCGAGGCCATATTGCGCGATCCAAATTTCAAAGGCGGCAACTACGATAAAAATCTAATCGCCGAGCACGGACTTGACGGCATGGCGGTTGGGCGCATGGCGGGGCATATAAGTTTTTTAAGCCCAAGCTCAATGCAGGATAAATTCGGGCGCAACTACGTTGAAACCGACGGTCTTTACGAGATTAACGGGCGCTTTCAGGTCGATCGCTACCTTGAATACAACGGCGAAAATTTCGCGCGCAGGTTCGATCCGCTGTGCTATCTCTACATCGCCAAGATGATGAATATATTTGATTGCACGCGCCACTACGGCAATCTCAAAAACGCCTGCGCGCAGATCAGATCGCGCCTGCACCTCATCTCTTTCAAAGGCGACGTGCTCTTTCCGCCGGGGCTGATGAAAGAAATTTACGATGCGATGAGCGATCTGGGCAAAAAGGATCGCACGAGCTACGCGCAGATCGACAGCGACTACGGACACGACGCGTTTTTGGTCGAGATAGAAAAATTTGATTACATCATAAAAAGGATTTTGGATGAGTTTTGAGGAAAAAATGGAAAAAATTAACGCGCTTTTAAAAAGCCTAAACGACAAAGATCTAAGCCTAGAAGAGAGCGTGAAGCTGTATAAACAGGGCATCGCGCTGCTAAAGGAGGCGAAGGAAATTTTAGAAAACGCCAAACTCGAGGTCGCCGAAATAAACGCACCCGAGCAGGCTTAGGAGGCGGCGATGATAAACGTATGCGTTTTACAGCTACCGACGCTTTCGATGAGCGAAAATCGGATCGATTACTATATGAAGGTCGCCAAAGACAACGGCGCGCGGATCGTGCTGCTGGGCGAATATGAGCTAAATTCCTTCTTTAGCGAGCTTAAAAAGATGCCTCGCTCCATCGCGTGCGAACAGAGCGAGCACAAGCAGGAGCTGATGGCGCGGCTGGCCGCCAAATACGACCTACATATCGTAGCGCCGATAATCAGAGCCGCAAGCGGTGCGATTTTGAGGCAGGCGGGCATTTTCGGCGGCGCGGCTCAAAAAAGCGCGCGCTGCGGCGGCGAAAATTTCGCAAGCCTTAAAAGCGAGCCCGGTTGCAAGGGTGAGATAAATTCTAAGAGCGATTTAAATTCCAACGACGATTCAAATTCTAAAGGCGCTTTAAATTCCAATAGCGAGCAGAGTTCCAAAGGCGGCTTAAGCTCCTGCGGCGCGCACGCTTTAAATTTCAAAGCCGCAAATTCCGTAGGCAGTTCAAATTTAAAAGCCCCGCTCCCGAGCAGCTCGGGCACTTCAAATTTAAAAGCCGAAAGCCAAAAAGATACGAGCGAAGAGGAGATCTTTTGCGCGAGCGAAAACGAGCCTATCTGGGTGAAATCCTGCGCGAAATTTTCGCCCTCGGAGGTGAAATTTTACGATCAAAATATCCTGATGGACTATCCACACTGGAACGAGGAGGGCTTTTTCGCCAACCGCAAAAGCCGCAAAATCGGTAAAATTTCGCCGATGATCTTTAGCGAGGGCGGCGTGAAATTCGGCGTCTGCTTCGGCTACGAGGCGCATTTTGACGTATTTTGGCGCTATTTTATGCAGAAAAACGTAGGTTGCGTACTCGTGCCGTGCGCCTCGACCTTCGAAAGCGGCGGGCGCTGGCGCGAGCTTTTGAAGATGCGCGCGTTTACGAACTCGCTCTACGTCATCCGCGCCAACCGCATCGGCGAGGCGAAATTCGGCGAAAGCGAGTTTAAATTTTACGGCGAGAGCTTCGTCGTAACCCCCGGCGGCGAGATCGCAAACGAGCTGAAAAACGAAGAGGGCGTGCTGATGTGCGAAGTGGACGCGGACGAGATCGCTGGGGCGCGTGGGCTGTGGAAATTCCGTAAAAATCTAGCCGGCAGAGGGCTTTTATGAACTACTTTCACAGACAGATCCAGCTTTGGGGTGAGCAGACGCAGCGTGCGCTTGCAGACAAGCGCATCCTAATCATCGGCGCGGGCGGGCTTGGAAGCAGCCTTGCTTACGCTCTGGGCGCAAGCGGCATCGGGCGGATCAGCGTCGTGGATTTCGACACGGTGGCGCTTCACAACATCCACAGGCAAATTTTATTCACGCTCGCAGACGAGGGCAAATTTAAAGCGGACGTTTTTAAAAGCCGCACGGAAAGCCGCTACGACGGCGTGAGCGTGGAGGCGCATAAGAGCCGCGCGGAGGAATTTTTCGCTAGCGCGATAGGCGCGGGCGAGAAATTTGATCTGATTTTGGATGCGACCGATAATCTCGCCACTCGCGCGCAGATCGATGCGTTTGCTAAGCAAATAGGCGTGCCGTGGGTGTTTGCGTCGGTGGACAGCTGGCAGTGCCAAGTCTGCTTCGTGCAGAATGCGGATTTTAAATTTTTCCCGAGTCTAAACGCGACGCCTGCGGGCATAACGGCTGCGATCGTGATGTTTGCGGCAAGCTTTGAGGCAAACCTCGCTCTGCGCTATCTGGCGGGGCTTGATGTCGAAAAAGACCTGCTTTACTATGCGAACTTTTTTGGCGGCGAGCTGGAAGTTAGGAAGATAAAATTGTAGATTGAGGGGTTAGTTTTGATGACATTCTTTTCTTGCATTTTTTATCTCATCGGATGAGATCTCGTCTATATATTTATCTAGCTTTTTTAAATTATCTTTATACGGCTGATCGAGCTTACGACCGTCTTTATCTATGGTATACATATGGATGGATACCGCTTCCATTTCATTTAACTCGCTTGCAAATTTCGTATATTCATAAACATCTTTAAATGTAGAATTTCTATCTTTGCAATATTTGCGATATACCGTCGTTATAAGCGAAATTTCACTTTTAGGTATATAATAGGTTGCATCGTAGTTTATTTCAGAATAGCTACATAAATTATATATATAGCGTCTGTGGCAATCATCATATTTTCGTTTTAGGAATTCCGGGCTCGGTTGTCCGCCTACGTTATACTGCATAAGCAGCTTTAAAATCGGTTCGTAATTTGGAGTGCCCGGAAATGTATCATACAATGAAAAATCATATTCGGTAATATCAAATCCGTCCGTCGGTTCCGCTTTATCATTTAATATTCCTTCAGGCACGACCTTTTTAATATCGTTTCCGTACCTTAGACCTACCGTAGAGTTTTGAAATTTCCAAATATACGGCTTATAGCCGCTTTCTAATGCCATCTTCGCTATCTCATACATATTCGTATTCGTAATATATGAAAAGAAATAATTCGGCTCTCCTATACTAATCATAGGGTAGTCGGTACCATAAATCAACGTAAAATTTCCATAGTCACTTATTTGCAAAGATTTTATATGGTTATAATTCGGCGGAAGCAGCCTATTTCTAACGACTTCCGTCTCTTCAAATTTAACACCGTTATCCAAAAGCAGTCTTACCGTTTTAGTAGCATTATTTTCTATAGCATAAGCCATAGCGGATAGCTTGTATTCGTCTTTTTTATGTATATCCGCTCCCAATTTTATAAGCTTTTGAGCGGTATTCGCATCGTCCCAAAAGCTAGAATACATCACGGGCCTTACCCCTCCGTGCATAGTATGATCGACGGTTAGATTGTTATCTTTCATAAATTTTAAAATTTCATCAGTTTGCTTGCTTTTTAAAAGCCTTTTTAGCTCTACGTCAATGGCGGGTTCTTTAAATACGTTTTTCGGGTTTGAATTATAATCTATATCCCA
>CALKQT010000096.1 GCA_937990735.1 uncultured Campylobacter sp.
TTTACGTATTTTTCTTTATTACTTTTACTATATTACGCAAACGCAAAAAGTCGAAATAATAAAAATTAGCTGCCACAGCTTAATCTTACACACATTTTACCTATCAAATTTCGCACTAATTTGCAATTACGATTGTATAAATGAATGGGTGTAGAATTTTAGCGATACAATGAGAAATATTGCATTTCCTCTCTCGCTTTAACATTTATAAAGTTTCTCTCATATTGGTTATACCGCTATTCCGAATTTTAAATTTACATACTATTAAACTCGCGATTATGCTAAAACAAACTCTGAAATCATCCGCGAATTCCTTCTTATCTACCCTTGGCATTTCGAATTTTCATAGAAATTAACAATTACAATCCAAGTCTCATGCCAATATCTTGCGATATTTCTATTGTTTGTTTTTGTTCTATGCTACGGTCTATACCCAAACCAAGTACCCCCTTGCAATATTCCCCAAAAGAAGCAGCTACCATTTTGCTCCCTATGCTTGCTATCAATGCCGAGCTTTCTAAATTAACAGAGCTTCCCGCCCCACCCTTTTGCTTAAATAGGAAATTAGCGTATTCGTCAAATTCTTTTTTAAATATTCCATGTTCTTGATTGTATTTTTTAAAAGAATCAACACCAGATTTAAAATCTTTTATACTGCCACCCAGCTTATCTTGAAGCATCCAATATTTATGCGCTCTGAGCTCAAATTTACCGTAATCTTCGCTACCGAAAATAAATATATGAACCCACCGTCTAGCCAAGCTGAATTATGTGCTTTTAAAGCCGTAACACTTTTTCCCAATATAGCCCATCGCAAAATAAAATCGTCTTAAAATTTTCAAATAACTATAGATGAGAAATTAGTAAATTAAACACCGTTATAACCATAAAATTTTATAAAAACCGGCAAAAGCAAAATCCTCGTCATAAAAATAATCATCGCCGCTTCAAAATTTTATTGAGTTGCTTAAATTTTACCGATTTTAGCAAGATTATAAAACTCTCTCGCGGCATCGAATTTGCTTTTTATCTCATATCGCTCTCCGCTCAGTTCGAAGCAAATTACATTCGCGTGCAGTAGCAATCTAGGCGCTCCCGTCGTCTTGACCCGCTCCGTCTCATCCATCTTTTTATCCAATATCCGCTCCGCTTGCTCTCGCGAAAGCCCATACAGCGGCTCTCCCAATATCGGCGCGCCCGCGGCAAATAGATGCAGCCTGATCTGATGCTGCCTACCCGTCAGCGGATAGCACTCAATAAGACTAGCGTCCATGTCCGAGAGATATCGCAGCGGGCGGATCAGCGTGATCGCCTCTTTTCCGTCGCGCGATATTTTCATACGAATTTTAAGATCGGCGAACTCGCCGCTAGGAGCGATCGGAGCATCAATCACAAACCCCTCAAAATCCTTTAAAAATTTCAGTTTCTCTCTAAATTTTGCGTATTTTGCAGGCTCAAATTTTTTAAAATTTACACAGCCTGTAGAAGTAGCCGGCATAGATTTAGCCGCAGATAAGGTGCAAGGTTTATGTCCGTTATCCGCGCTACTCATCGCGATAGCGGGTTTAAGCTTATCACTCACGCCGCAGGATAAGTCATCAAATTCAAATCTGCTGCCAACATCGCCAATAGGAGCGCCAGATTTAAATTTAGCCTGCGCGCCGCCAGATAGAGTGCTGCGCCATAATCCCCTACTCGCACCATTAGATAAGATATTAAATCCAAATTTATCGCCTGCCCCTTTTAAAGCTCGCATATCGCGCAGATCCGATACGTTATCTGGTAAGCTCACAGCATCGCCCGCAAATTTCGATCCGCAAATTTCATCAAAGCCTAGAGCGTAGCAATCCTCTATCTCACCATTGCAAGCGTCACCTTGCAAATCCCCTCGCAAGCCCTCTCTCAAATCACCTCGCACGAGCGCTAGATAGCTTTTCATCACTCTACGTTGTTCGAAGCACTCTTTAAGCTCGCGCGCCGCGTCTTTATCCTTAGCGACGATAAGAATTCCGCTGGTTTCGAGATCGAGCCTGTGCGCCACGCACGCGTCCTGCCCGTATAGCGACCAGATCTCGTCATACATATTATAAGGCGAGTTGCGCCCGCTCGGGTGGCTTAAAATTCCACTCGGCTTGTCAAATACCGCAAACGCATCGCACTCAAAGATCGGCTTCAGTCCGCGCGGCTCGCATTTGTAATCGATCAAAAAAATTTCTCCGCGAGCAACGGAGTTTTTATGCAAATTCTGATCCTCTGCATCGATTACGCGGCGCTTGTCGCAGATGCGCTGCGCGGATTTCATATCGTATCCGAGGCTAAGCAGAATTTCATAAATTTTGCGTCCCTCAAAGCTTCCCAGGCTTCTTTTCTCATAACCCATATTAAACTTTCAGCCCCATTTTTATATAATTTTTGCCATCATTATACAAGAAATTCTAACCGAAAGGCTACTAAAATGGTCGAAAGATACGCAAGAAAAGAGATGTCTGAAAAATGGAGCTTGCAAGCCAAATACGACGCATGGCTAAAAGTCGAGCTCGCAGCAGTTAAGGCGTGGAATAAACTAGGTCTAATAAGCGACTGCGATAAAGATAAAATTCTACAAAACGCAAGCTTTAGGATCGAGCGGATAGATGAGATCGAAAAGACTACCAAGCACGACGTCATCGCGTTTCTAACGAGCGTGAGTGAGAGCCTTGGGCAGGAGAGCCGTTTCGTACATTACGGAATGACTAGTAGCGACTGCATCGACACTGCCGTCGCGCTGCAAATCAAAGAAAGCATGGAGCTCATCATTGAGGATGTGCAAAATTTAAAAGCCGCGATAACATATCAAGCCATGAAGCATAAAATGACGCTGATGGTCGGGCGCAGCCACGGTATCCATGGCGAGCCGATCACTTTCGGACTCGTGCTTGCGGTCTGGTATGATGAGATAAATCGCGCGCTAGAGCTTTTGCAACACGCAAAAAGCGTCATCAGCTACGGCAAAATAAGCGGTGCGATGGGAAATTTCGCCCACGCTCCACTAGAGCTGGAAGAGCTGGTGTGCGAATATCTGGGGCTAAAGCCCGCCCCCGCGTCCAATCAAGTCATCCAGCGCGATCGCTACGCGCAGGTAATGAGCGCACTTGCGATCCTGGCTTCCAGCTGCGAAAAGATCGCTATCGCAATCCGCCACTATCAACGCACCGAGGTTTATGAGGCAGAGGAATTTTTTAGCCCAGGTCAAAAGGGCAGCTCTGCGATGCCGCACAAACGAAATCCTGTGCTTAGCGAAAACGTAACGGGACTATGTCGTATGATCCGTAGCTTCGCAATACCCGCGATGGAGGATGTAGCGCTATGGCACGAACGCGATATCAGCCATAGCTCAGTCGAGCGATTTATCCTCCCCGACGGCTTTATAACCGCCGATTTTATGCTAAATCGCTTGACAAGCTTGATTGAAAAACTGCTAGTATATCCTGAAAATATGATGAGAAATCTAAATTTAACCGGTGGGCTCGTGTTTTCGCAGCGCGTGCTGCTAGAACTGCCTAAACGAGGAGTTAGCAGAGAGGATGCCTATAAAATTGTACAGCGTAATGCGATGAAGGTCTGGGCGGATCTGCAAGAGGGCAAAAAAGCTATAGATGAGCAAGGGCATAGCCTATTTTTGCAAAATCTGCTAGCAGATACAAAGCTACGAGAAAAACTAAGCGAAAGCGAGATCAAAGAGTGTTTCGACTACGGATATTACACTAAAAATGTAGACGCGATTTTCGCTAGGGTTTTTGGCAAATAGCAGACACGCGGCTTGCTATTTTAAAGCTCCGAACAAGCCTATAAAATATAGCGAGGCGGCTAGAATTTTATGTTTGCGCCGAAGTACTTTAAAAAGAGCGATTGAAATTTTAAAATTTTGATAAAGATAAAATTTTAGTAAAAGCGTAGCGCTTGCGGATAAATCTGGCATCTAAATCCGCACGACAGGCATCTACCGCTTTTACCGCGAATTTATAAAGGCAAAATTCTACGCTTGCGGCTAACATCAAAATCGTAAAATTTAATGCTTTAAAACGGTAAAATTCTTAGGTGTAGTAGTTTTTAGAATTTTACCGCAAAATTTAAGTGCTAATCCCGAAGATGTAAATGCGAGATTTCCATAAAGCAAACAGGCGAATCCATCTCTAGATCGGCTAACATTAAGACGCAATCCTTTTACGTGCTCGCTTAGAATTTTGCCTATGGCAACCAACCAAATTTTAATGATTTTATGGCATTTCTGCGTCGTACTCGAACTAGGGGTCGTGAGATATCCGAAGCAATTATGAAACAAATTTAAAGTGGCAAATGGAAATATTGATAAAATTCCGCTTTTTCAACTTGAGATTTTAACGATTCTTAGAAAAAAGCGGATTGAGTAAAATTTCATAAATTCCATCAATTTAAGCGCTTAGCAGATGGCACCAAAAATAGGAAATTAAGCTTGGATAATGATATTTTTAAAAATTTTAAAATTTTATACGCGTAAGCGGGTAAAATTTGATGTCTAGCACCGGCAGCATCCTTGATTATCATATAATTATGTCTGAATTACTAGCAAATTTCGGATTAAACAATCCTGCGATTTGACGTCTAATAATTATTTGGAATTTAAAATGGATGGAGCGGGAGTTCGTTCGCCCCATCCTCTGCGCCAGTACGTTAGAATTTTTAAAATTTAAAGTTATACCCTAGATAGAGCCCGTGGTTAGTCTCATATACCTTGTCTACATCCTCTCCAAGCTTACTGGCCTTGTACCTCGTGTAGTCCGCTTTGTAGCCAAACTCGATCTCATTATGCTCATCAAAGCTATATAGCCCGCCCAGCCTTGCGCCAATTACCCAGCCAGGCAGAGTCTTTGAAAGCGAATCGCTGCTTCCGTTAGATTCGTCATACGAATAAATTTTATATTTCAAAAATGAAACTCCCGTATAAGCGCCTGCTACGAGTTTAAAGCCGTTTATAATCTCAGGCGTAAAATCCCCGCCTACGAGCAAGCTATGCTTATTCCACTCGTGTTTAAATATGATGTCCTCGTCAGTGCCAGTTTTCGAAGCTTTGAAATCATACAAGTACTCGCCGTACGCCCTAGCTATACCAAAATCATAGCCGCCTTTAAAGCCGAGCGCAGCCTGACCCTTATTATCTTTATTCGTGCCAGAATCGTCCTCGTCAGACCATTTAGTAGTGATGCTGGATTTAAAAGAATAATCTCCCTCGATACCTAAAAATATCCCCTCGCCGAAGCTTGAGCTTGCGCACACCGCAGCGGCAAACGCCGCGATTAAAATTTTGTTTTTCACATTTTCTCCTTATAATTTATAATTTCGGGCTTTCCACCGCCGCCGCTTTTGCCATTTTACCGCTTGCTATCTTTAAGCGTCTTCCGCCAAGCTCGCTCATAAGCGCGTTTAAAATTTGTTGATTATAATATCCTTTTTTTGAAATTTCGATGAATTTTGCGACAAGACTTGGAATTCTATCTCGATTGCCAGCACGGAATTCGACGAAATTCTACGCCGTCCCCTTGGGCAGCTAGCAAATTTAAATGCCAGAGCCATTAAAAAACAATCTGTGATGAAATTTAAAGCGCTTATTTAGTTGTTCGTTTTTATCTACAATTTAAAATTTACACACGAGATAAGTGCCGTGTTACCGATAGTAACTGCACTTTTAAAAATTTAAGACGATTTGATTTGGAATTTATAAAATTCCCGCCTCATTTTTGTATCATAAGCCAAATCTAAAAAAGGAGTATCTATGGAAGAAAACAAAGTGGAATTACGCAACTCCCGCTTACAAGGGCCGCTAGACTCAGACGTAGACGAGCTGGGTTTAGACAGGCTCACCGACACCGTGCCGTTTCCTAAGCGCGGCGTCATCATTATGGCGATTGCCGCTGCAGTGGGCTTTGCGCTATATGCCGCGTTACCATTTGAGCCCAATGTCAAAAAAGGCCTTGCGCTGCTTGCTTTTATCGCGATTATGTGGCTTACAGAGGCCGTGCATATCACGGTAACCGCGCTTATGGTGCCGGTGCTTGCGGTAGCTATCGGACTTGGTAAATTCGCTAAAGATGGCACTTTCACGGCTGCCACCATCAAAAGCACGCTTGCAAATTTTGCAAACCCTACAATCTTTACCTTTTTCGGCGGCTTTGCTCTGGCGACGGCTCTGCATATGCAAAAGCTAGACAAAAAGATCGCGATGTGGCTAATCGCCCGCGCAGGCGGTCGCTTGGGTGTAGCTGCGATTTTAATCTGCCTTGCTACGGCGATCCTTTCGATGTGGGTTTCAAACACCGCAACTGCTGCGATGATGCTTCCGATCGCACTTGGAATTTGCGCCAACATGGACGAGAGCAAAGATCGCGGCACGCTCGTGTTTTTGCTTTTAGGCATCGCGTATTCTGCAAGCATCGGAGGTCTGGGCACGCTCGTGGGATCTCCGCCAAATTTAATCGTGGCTCAAGCCTTGCACTACAGCTTCGCGGACTGGATGAAGGTAGGTTTGCCGCTAATGTGCGTGATGCTGCCAATAATGCTTGTGGTGCTTTATATAATTTTCAAGCCAAATTTAAGCCATAAAATAGATATGGATCTGGAGCATATCCCTTGGACGCGCGAGCGCATTATTACGATCGTCGTATTTGCTCTAACAGCGCTTGGCTGGATATTTTCAAAGCAAATTTCAGCCCTTGTGGGCTTTAAAGTGGATGATGCTTACGTCGCCATCTGCTCGGCAGTCGTAATCGTCATTCTAGGGCTTGCCAAATGGCACGACATCGCCGAAAACACCGAGTGGGGCGTGCTGCTACTTTTTGGCGGCGGACTTACTCTAAGTGCGGTTTTAGGCGATTCCGGAGCTTCTAAGGTGCTTGGCGATCTAGTCGCGCACACTTTCGGTGGAGCGCCTACTTACATTGTACTTTTGGTAACAGCAGTTTTCATCATCTGCCTTACGGAATTTACAAGCAATACCGCCTCTGCTGCGCTTTTAGTGCCCGTATTTGCGGGTGTAGCGGCTCAGATGGGACTACCGAAAGAAACTCTTACGATCATCATCGGCGTGGGCGCGAGCTGCGCTTTCGTAATGCCGGTAGCGACGCCGCCAAATGCTTTGGTTTTCGGTACGGGACGCATCCGACAAATAGAGATGGTACGAAGCGGCGGAATTTTAGCGATATTTTCCGCGATTTTAGTTTCCGGCTACGCGTATATTTTTTACTCGTAAAATTCCGTCAAAATTCTATAGTCCGGGTATCTGCTCGGACTAAATATATTTATAAGATATATTTTTAAACTCCTAAATTTTCGGAATCTTTATAAAAAAATTCTGATTTAATACTATTTTAATCAGTTATCTGTATAATACGCATATCTTACGGAAAGAAGAATTTATGGATTTTGATTTTATAGCTAAATTTAGCCCGATGTTCGTAAAGGCGGGAATTTTAACGCTAAAGCTCGCATTTTACGGGATTTTACTATCCATCATCATCGGCTTTATCTGCACGCTAATAAAATATAAAAGAGTACCGCTGCTAAGCCCGCTCGTGAGTGCATATATCGAGCTATCGCGCAATACTCCGCTTTTAATTCAGCTATTTTTTCTATACTACGGCCTGCCGAAGCTGGACGTTCAAATTTCGGGCTTTACCTGCGCGATCGTAGGTCTTGCGTTTTTGGGCGGAAGCTATATGAGCGAGAGCTTTAGGCTTGGTTTTGAGGCGATAAGAAAATCCCAGATCGAAAGCGCTATGAGCCTCGGTCTTAGCGAGTCGCAGATAGTGTTTTACGTCGTGCTGCCGCGCGCCTTTGCGATCGCCCTGCCCTCTATCAGCGCAAACATAATCTTTCTGCTTAAAGAAACCTCGATCGTTAGCATCGTAGCACTCGCCGATCTCGTTTATGCCGCAAAGGACATCATCGGGCTGTATTACAAGACGAACGAGGCGCTATTTATGCTAAGCGTATCGTATCTAATCATAATCCTGCCGCTTTCGCTAGCGCTTACGCTGCTTGAAAAGCGCCTTGCGTATATGAGAGGCTAGCGATGGAACTCTTAAGCGGCGAAAATTTAATCAGGCTTCTTGGCGGGCTCGGGGTCACGCTGCAAATCGCGCTTATCTCGATCGCGGTTTCGCTCGCTCTAGGCTTGGTGCTTGGAATTTTAATGGCCTCCGGGCGCAGAGCCTTATACATCCCGCTTAAAATTTGCCTGGAGATCGTGCGCATCATGCCGCCCATCGTTTGGCTATTTATCGTATATTTCGGCGCGAGCAAGGCATTTGGCATCCACATCTCAAATATCGCGGCTTCGATCATCGTCTTTAGTATCTGGGGTGTTTTTGAGATGATGGATCTGGTGCGCGGCGCCGTGATTAGCATCCCCAAGCATCAGTTCGAAAGCGCCGAAGCACTCGCATTTAGCAGATCTCAAATTTATCTCTACGTGATCCTGCCGCTTGCGATGAGGCGCCTAGTGCCCGCAACGATAAATTTATTCAGCAGGATGATAAAAACAACCTCGATCGCCGTACTCATCGGCGTTATCGAGCTCGTCAAGGTCGGACAGCAGATCATTGAAGTAAACGTCTTCCGCGACAATTACGCGCCGCTAATCATCTACGGAGCGATATTTTTCGTATATTTTTTGATCTGCTATCCGATCTCGGCGCTTTCGAAAAAACTAGAAAACAGGTGGAGCTGATGGAAATTTTAAAAATCGACAAAGTTAATAAATTTTACGGCGAGCTGCACGCGCTAAAGGACGTCAGTCTTAGCGTCGCGCAGGGCGAGGTCGTTGTGATCCTAGGCCCTAGCGGCTGCGGCAAAAGCACCCTACTTCGCACGATCAATGGGCTAGAGCCGGTACAAAGCGGAAATTTTATAATCGAGGGCGAGCGGATCGATCAAAATTTCAAAGAGTGGCGTAGAATTCGTCAAAAGATCGGTATGGTCTTTCAAAGCTATGAGCTCTTTGATCATCTAAACGTGCTGCATAACATAATCCTGGGCCCGATGAAGGTGCAAAACGTTCCGAAAGAGGAAGCGATAACTCTAGCACGCGAATGGCTAAAGATCGTAGGTCTTGCGGATAAGGAAAACTCCTACCCCAAAGAGCTTAGCGGCGGGCAGAAGCAGCGCATCGCAATCGTGCGAAGCCTTGTGATGAAGCCCAAGATCATGCTTTTTGACGAGGTTACCGCGGCACTTGATCCCGAGATCGTGCGCGAGGTGCTAGACGTAATGCTAAATCTTGCCAAAGAGGGGCAGACGATGCTAATCGTAACGCACGAGATGGGCTTTGCGCGCGCCGTAGCCGATCGCATAGTTTTTATGGATGAGGGAAGCATCGTGGAGATTAGCGAACCGGAGGCGTTCTTTACCGCTCCGAAGAGCGAGCGTGCGAAGAAATTTCTAAATATGTTCGAATTTAAAAAATAAATTTTAATAAAGGAGAAAAGATGAAAAAAACGCTAAGCACGCTTTTTATCTTAGGTGCGTTATTTTTCGCAGGTTGCAACGACGAGGGCAAAGGCTCCTCAAATTCCGCGCAAGGCTCCGTCGCGTCGCAAAGTTATATCGACGGGATCAAAAAGCGCGGTGTGGTAAGGATCGCGGTTTTCGGCGACAAGCCGCCGTTTGGTTACATCGATGAGGCGGGCAAAAACGCGGGATATGACGTGTATTTTGCAAAACGTATCGCAAAGGAGCTTTTGGGCGATGAGAGCAAGGTTCAGTTCGTGCTCGTAGAGGCCGCCAATCGCGCGGAATTTTTGGCGTCGGATAAGGTCGATATCACGCTTGCAAATTTTACCGTCACGCCGGAGCGTAAAGAGGTCGTGGATTTCGCGCTGCCGTATATGAAGGTAGCCCTCGGCGTCGCGAGCAAGGATGGCGATATTACCGACGTTTCGCAGCTTAAAGACAAAACGCTTTTAATCAACAAAGGCACGACCGCAGATCTGTATTTTACGAAAAACCACCCCGAGATCAAGCTTTTAAAATTTGACCAAAATACCGAGACTTTCGGTGCGATGCTGGACGGCAGGGGCGATGCGATCGCGCATGATAATACGCTTTTGTTTGCGTGGACGAAGTCAAATCCTGGCTTTAAGGTAGGCATCCGCTCGCTCGGCGATCAGGACGTCATCGCGCCCGCGGTCAAAAAGGGCAACGACGAGCTTCGCAAATGGCTTGACGATCTAATCGTAAAGCTTGCGGGCGAGAAATTTTTCCACGCCGACTACGACGCGACGCTAGCGCCGGTATATGGCGACGACATCAAGGCTGACGACGTCGTAATCGAGGGCGGGAAGTTATAAATTTAGATTTGCCATCTAGTTTAGCGGGGCAATCTTACTAAGCCCCGCAAGCTCGCAGCGACGCTGGCGCTGTAGCTTTACCAAAACGGCGTTCATAAACGCCCATAGGCGGCGAGCGCTTTTATAGGCTAGCTAAATTTATCGATCTAGCGGCAAAGTTTTGCTTCCGCACGACAAATTTAGCCGAGCCAAAATGCAGCCTAGCGCGGATCGTCGCAGCAAAATTTAAGTCGCGAGCGGCGCGTGAAATTTCAAGCGATAGTAAAATTCTAACGCAAACTGCTCGTGCGGTAAAATTTATACCGCATGAGCGATGATAAATCAAGCGCTCGCTCGCTAACGGAGCGGGAATTTATAAAATTTATCGGCTCAAAGTAGCTTGCAAAGTCTTATACGAACGCTGCCGCGCGTGCGCTTCATCTTTCGATTGGCTCGCGCGAAGGAGCGATCACATGCTAAACGCGCGGTCCGCGCAACGCATTCATTTCCACGTTCAGTTACACGGCACATCTGTGCCACTGCCACCAAAGCCTACGATCCCGCGCGCTTTGTCTGCATATCTGTGTGTCGCCAGAGCCGTATGCAGCCCGCCGCCTCCGCCATACTCCATAGCGCCGCCGCCCGCCTCATTCGCTCCAAATTTTGCGGTTCAAATTTAGCTCGCTCACGATACTCACAAGCGTGCCGATCTCATCTACGTAAAGCGCTATCGTAGCGTCCTGCTTTAGCGAGCGGTCGATTCTAGGCTCGAAATTATCGCGCCAGGTCTCGATCGCCACGTAAATTTTATCCTCCCTTAGCACCGCGTTTATCTGCGAGCCCAGCCTTAGATAAACCTCCGTCAGTCGCTGCATCAAAAGCGGCGTCAGAGCGTATCTGGCGCCCACCTGATCGGTCGTATATACGTCAAAAAACTCCTCAAATTTCACGTCGTCCATATTTGCTCGCTGCCCGTATCTGCGCAGATTTCGCGAGTTTTTGTGACATACCCGCACCTCGCAGTTAAGCCTTTTGTGAAAGTCCGCGACGAAAAGCACTCCTTGAAATTTTACGTCGGTGCGAGTGCCGTTTTTGGTGCGCACCTTTTCGGCGGCGTAAAAGTCGCTAAATCTCACGCGCACGCCCTGCACCTCCCCGCTCATCATATCCTCGCTCGATTGCTCGTTTATGTAGCAGTCGTAAATTTCAAAAAACTCATCCGTCCCCAGCCCGTCATTTTCATCGTAGCTAAGCCCGAAGCTTTTTGCGATGCTCGCGACGATCCTGCTTTTGAAATTTGATCTGAAATTCCGTCTTTTACTCGCCGTTAAAAGAGCGCTCACGACGCCATAAACGGAGATGCCGAAAAATACGCCGGGCACCACTTCGTCCCAAAAGCGCGCCACCAGTGCGCCCACGCCGGTCCCTACGACAGCGGCGATGATGTTGGCCTTTTTCACCGCTTTTTGCAGCGCCGCGCGCTCATCCTCCAGGCTCTGCAGATCGGCTAGAAAGTTAAATTTTGACTGGGTTGCGCCGTCTTTTTCACTCCCGCCTTCTCTTTCGGCGACTTTAGGCTCAAACCTCTCGTAAATAGCGCTCGCGCGGCTATCACTGCTTTCGGAGTTATCGCCCTCGCCCGCTTCGGCTTTTAATACCCGCCCCTCTTTCGCATCGGCGCTTAAAATTTGCCCGTCTTGCGCCGCGCCCTGCCCTAGCGCGCCTGTATCTTGCGCCGTGTCTAAGTCGCTAAATTTATCAAAATTTGCGCGCTGCGTACCGCCGTTTTTGCCAAAGCTTAAGCTGCAAAATAGACGGTAGAGCAGTCCGTTTAAAACTGGAAAGATGATGAAAAGCGCGACTATGAGCCAGTTTGTATCAAACGAGACGAGCTCTGCCCTCGTATTTAAAAGCACGTAAAGCCCGAGCAGCAGCAGGGTTATCAAAAATGAGACGAGCTTGCTAATGCGCGCGAGCTTTTCGCGCCGTTTTTCAAGCAGGTAAAGCTCCTGCGAATCGCCGTTTCTATCCATAATCCGCCTTTTGTAACGCATTTAAGCGCCGGTTTATTTGCCGCACGCCAAATTTAAACGTTTGCGCGCCGCCGCCTGATCGCCGCTAAATTTAGCGCAAAACTCGCGCCCTGTCGCAAAATTTTAAAATTTAATCCGCCGCTTTAAATTTAGCCGCTATAAAATTTTAAATTTCGTCCTTGCCGCGCCGTAGTTCGTTTAATGCGGGCAAATCTTTAGCGCCTCTTTCAGCCGTCCTAGCCCGTCTTTTAGCAGCGCCCTAGAGGTCGCGATATTTAGGCGCAAAAATCTCTCGCCACCCTTACCGTATTGCGCGCCGCAGGAGAGATACAGCCCCGTTTTTTCGCGGATGAAGCGCACAAGCTCCGCGCTATCCTGCGTGTAAGCGCCCGCATCAAACCACATCAGATAGGTCGCGTCTTGCGGCACGACGCGCACCTGCGGAAGCTCACGCGCGATAAATTCCGTCGCGAATTTGCGATTTTCGCTGAGGTATTCGCGCAGAGCATCCAGCCACGCCGCACCCTTCGTAAATGCGGCGATCGCTCCTTGGACGCCGAAAAAATTCGGCTCGGCGATGTCGTCGGAATTTAGCGCCTTTGAAATTTTATGACGCAAGCGCTTATCCGCGGCAAAGACTGCCGCGCTTTGCAGCCCTGCGATGTTAAACGCCTTAGTTGGCGCGATTATGCTAGCCGAAATCCTCTCGCAGCTCTTGCTTGCCGCAGCAAATGGCGTGTAACGCACGCCCGGCTCGGTCAGATCGCAATGCACCTCGTCGCTAAGCACTGTCACGCCGTGCTTTTCGCACAGCTCGCCGATGCGGGCAAGATCGTCTCTGCTAAAGGTGCGACCGATCGGATTGTGCGGGTTGCAAAGGATAAAAAGCGTCGTCTGCGGATCGGCGAGCTTAGCCTCCAAATCCGCCCAATCGATGTTATAATCGCCGCTAGCGTAGGCAAGCTCGTTTTGCAACGGCACGCGGGCGGCGTTTTTGATGCAGTAGTAAAAGCAGTTGTAAACGGGGCTCATCAGCAGCACGTTTTCGGCGGGCGAAGTAAGCTTGCGGATGATCGAATCGATCGCAGGCAGCGTGCCGCCGGCATAGATCAGCCACTCCTTTTGGATTTCATAATCGTGGCGCGAAAGCCACCAGCCTTGATACGCGCTACGCCACTCATCATCGATAATCGAATAGCCCAAAACTCGCTCATTTAGCCGCTTTTGCAGAGCCTCGATGATCTCGGGCGCTACGGCAAAGTCCATGTCCGCGACCCACATCGGAAGCTCGTTCTCGCCCACATCCCATTTAAGCGACTTCGTGCCGCGGCGGTTTGGCAGAGTGTCGAAATCATATTTCTCCTTGCCGCTTATAAAATCAAAAAGTCCCATCTTACGCCCTTAATTCAGTAATAATTTCAGTTTTAGACGCGTCCGTTGCGCCGTCTAGGATCAGTTCGCCGATGCTTGCCGCGCGGATTAGCCCGCTACTTGGATTTTTGACGCTATCGATCGCGCCTTTTACCTCGGCACGGACGTCGCTGTATTCAAACGCCAGCGTCGTATTTATCAGCTCGCAGTCTTGCAAGCGCAGGTTTTGCATATAGCAAAAGCCCTGCAGGCTCTCGATCTTGCAGTTTCGCAGCGTCACATTTTTAGAATTCCACCCAAAGTATTCGCCTGCGATGAAGCAGTTCTCGACCACGATATTTTCGCAGTTCCAAAATGCGTCCTTGGATAGGAGCTTGGAGTTTTTGATCGTTACGTTTCTGCAGCCGTCAAAGCAGTAATCTCCGAAGAGCGATAGATTTTCAATACTTAAGTTTTCGCAATCAAGCCCGAAATACGCGCCCTTTGCGGTAACGTTTTTTAGCGTGACGTCGCTGCAGTGCCACAAGGTCTCTTGCGCATCAGCAAATTCCACGTTTTGCAACGCGGCGTCTTTTACGCGGCGAAGCCCCTTGGGCGCGCCGTAGAGGCAGTCTTTTAGCACCACGCCACGGCTATACCAGATCCCTGCGCGCGCGACCTCGTCGAATAAGCAGTCCTGCGCGCGGATATTTTCGGCGTACCAAAACGGATATTTCCACTCAAATTTACAGTTTTGTGCGACGATATTTGCGCTGTGCTTTAGCGGAGACTCGCCCTCGCCGAAAACGGAATTTTCGATCCGCAGATCCTTTGCGCCGAACAGCGCGCGCTCGCCGCTAAAGTGCTTTTGTCTTAATATTTGCATGGCTTTCCTTAGATTTAAAATTTGCTTCAGATTATACAAGGAATTTCAAAATTCCGCGTAGCTTGGGCATATGAAACGCAAGCGAATTTTAAAAATTTTAAAATTTAAAGGCGGCGAAGGACTAAATTTGACGCGCCTCGGTAGCGGATACACGGCACTTGAAGCGAATGC
Source organism: uncultured Campylobacter sp. (assembly GCA_937990735.1). Lineage (GTDB taxonomy): Bacteria > Campylobacterota > Campylobacteria > Campylobacterales > Campylobacteraceae > Campylobacter_B. Next base: position 14,778 of record CALKQT010000096.1, read on the forward strand.
ACGGCGAATCGCCGCGCGCTTATAAAGGCGTTTTTGTAAACGCCCTAATGAAGCGCGCCCAGATCACTACGGCTAGCCACGTATTCGCGCAGGCACCCCGTATATGCCCGCGACGTGCGTCGCCCAAAAGACGCATAAAATTTATCGCGAGCGGCGCTTTAAAATTTATAAAATTTTCTCCGAGCAACGTGTAAATTTTAGCAGACGTCGCAAAGAAGCGTAAAATTTTATACCATATTGCGACGGGCGCGTCTAATGCTCGTGGTGATGCAAGTGGATGTCTTCGCCGCGGTCTCGATCCGTAGCACGCTTTCGCAGATCAAAATACACAAAAAGCCCGCTAGGCTCGCCATCCTCGTAAATTTCAAGCTTGTAGCGCATTACGGCATGCGTGCACACTGCAACGTCAAGCATCGCTTCATAGCCGTCTGCGCTGCGCTTTAGCGGGAATTCCGCATTGCCCATATTCATACTCACGCCCGAAATTTTAACGCTCGGATTTTTCAGCTCACGCGAAATTCCGCTTATTTTTAGCTCGTTTGCTCCCGCTTCGATCGGATGGCGCGCTACGCTAAAGAGCGCCTTCTGCCCGCCCGCGTTAGTCTCGCAGTCCTGTGCGGCTAGATTGCAGCCCAGACGCGTCCTTATATCCTTAAATAATGCATCGCTCTCATCCGCGCCAAATCCTAAAGTAGCGGCGACAATCAAGCTAAAACGTAGAGCCTTTATCATTATGATCCTTTGTAAATGAAATTTGTGCGCAATTTTAGCAAAAATTCTCGCCCTTTTAAGAATATTGATTAAATTCGGCTAAAATAGCGAATATCTTCTACGAAAGGATGAAAAATGGCTGAGTTTTTAATCAAAGACGCCAAGGACGGCTGCAAATTCGATCTACTCTATGACGGGCACGTACTGTGCACCTCCGAGGTTTACACGAGCAAGGCCGCTTGCAAAAACGGCATCGAAAGCGTCGCAAAAAACGCCGCACTAGATAAAATCGAGGATCAAATCGCGGGCGGCGAAAAGCTAAACAATCCGAAATTTGAGCTTTACACCGATAAAGCTGGCAAGGTTCGCTTCCGTCTAACGGCCAGCAACGGACAGATCATCGCCGTTAGCAAAGATTTTGAAGCCAAAGCGGACGCTCTAAAAGTAATAGAGCTTATCGTAAAACAGGCTGCGAAAGCCAAGATCAAGGAGGCGTAAATGGACATAAACGGACTTGTAAATATGGTCTCTGCTCTCAAAAGCGACGATAAAAATTTAAGAGAATTTCAAAGCGGTCCGGTCGCTTTTATCGAAAAATTTCTAGGCGTGGATCTGCCCGACGACCAGATAAATGCGATAATTGCGGGCATCAGCTCAAATTTTTTAAGCAAAAACGAAAGCGGCGGATCTAGCTCGCTAGGCTCGATGCTGGGCGGACTTTTGGGCGACGGCGAGGACGTGCAAGCAAACGCCGTCGATAGCAAAGGCGTAGATTTTAGCGCGCTGATCAGCAAAATCGCGAGCGCTAAGCTCGACGTAAACGGCGACGGCAAAATCGATATCAACGACGCAAGTAGCTTTTTGGGTGATCTTTTAGGAGGCGGCGCAAACGGCGAAGACAAGGGGTTAAGCTTAGGCAGTCTGCTAAAAACGTTTAAAATTTAAACGAGCTAAATTTAAAAAGCAGGCCGGATTTTGCGCGACGATGTTTAAATTTGCGCGCGCTATTTTAATCCGCGCCTGCACAATACGGCGCTCGCGTGGAAGGTTTAAATTTATACTGCATTGCGCGCGAGCCCTTGAGTTTAAGCAAAACGAGCTTAAATTTATAACTAGACGGCATTAAATTTAAGCCGCTTCTTTGTAGCATTTTATTTATGCTGCCTCGGCAGAGCGCTCTGCTCTTTTGATCGTTCATATTGAGCTAAAATAACCACAAACTCTGCTTTAAATTTTTATCTTTGCTCTTTAACATCCGCTTTAAATTTAGTCGCTCTTTGACTCCGTTTTATTTTACCGCCCATTCAAATGCCCGCACAGCGCGCCATAGCATATCGTCGAATTTCATCAAAATTTTAAAAACGACTATAAATTAAACGCGAAAGAGTTCACCTGAAAAGGATATATTTTCTTTCTATTTACTGTTTAGGTAGTATAATCGTTCTCGTCCGACAAGATAAAACCTCCTTTTTGTATGAAGCCCGAGCGTAAAAGCTCGGGCTTTTTTTATACCCGAAATTCTGCTATAATCCCGTCAAAAACTGCAAGGAATTTTATGCTTACACATATCGACGAAAATAATATGCCGCGCATGGTAGATGTCGGCGCTAAGGATGATAGCGAGCGTGTAGCCACCGCTAGCGGCATCATCCGCATGAGCGCGGAGGCGTTTGCCGCCGTCAAGCAAAACACGGCCAAAAAAGGCCCCGTGCTTCAAACTGCCGTCGTTGCCGCGATAATGGGCGCTAAAAAGACGAGCGAACTCATACCCATGACCCATCCGCTTACGATTACTTCGATTAAAACCGATATTGAGGAGCTTGCGAGCGAATGCGCGTTTAAGCTTTTCGTAACTGTAAAAATCACGGGCAAAACGGGCGTCGAGATGGAGGCGCTAACGGGCGTGAGCGTGGGGCTCCTGACGATTTATGATATGCTAAAAGCGGTAGATAAATCGATGCAGATCACGGATGTAGTGCTGCAGCGCAAAGAGGGGGGCAAGAGTGGCGTGTATATTAGGGGCTGAAAAGCCAAAAATCGACTATCCGCTCTTTTGGGAATATAAAGTAGTCCTAGACGCGACTACCCAAAAGCGCGAGCAGATCGATGAAATTTTAAAGGGCGAAAATTACAAAATAGACTTTTCGCGCTTTTCAAACGGCGGCAAATATATGAGCTTCAACGTAAGCGTTTTCGTTAAAGACGACTTGCATCGAAACGAAATTTTCGAGCGCTTAAAAGTCCACTTTAAATATGTATTGTGACAGGAGATGAAATGAAAGAAGCAATAATCAAAAAATTCGGCGCCGATCTCGCGCAAATTTCACAAGCCGAGCTAGCCTCATATGTGCAAGAGCTCGCCTTGCAAGAAGCCACGAAGGCTTTGTGTGAGCTTGACGACGAGAGTAAAAGCGCCAAAAGTACGCAATTAATCCTAGACTTCGCAGCCGAGTTAAAAGACGCGGGCGCGCTTAGCGATGAGACGGCAGAAGCCCTACTTAACGGCGTTAAAAAGGCGCTATGCGACGAGGACGAGCAGGGGCTTTACAAGCTCATTTACGATTACGACGATCTGCGCAAAAAGATCGCTTGTAAACAAAAGGCGATTAAAACCCTTGTTTTGCGCAGCTACGATGATCTGGATACCGCGCTGCAAAACGCAAGCGAAACAGAGCTAAAAGAGCGCATAGGCTCGGCGTTACAGCGAGCTATCGCGAGCAAACTTCCGCTTGCGGACGTACTTAAAGAAGCAAGCGAACTAGCCTTCATAAGCGTGCTCGAAAGCGGAACCGACATCGAGGACACCGCGCACGAGACGGCGAAAAACATTGCATTTTCGGCTATCGGCGACGGAGAATTTACGAAATTCCGCACAAAAGAAATTTCAAAAATCATCATAAATCGCGCGATTTTCGTCGCAAACGAGAGCAAAAATACCGCCTCTGCGCTAATTAGAGGCGCGATTTTAGGCTGCTACGACGGCATAAACAAAGCCGCCGAAAGATACCGCGACGAGCTAAGTTTCTCGCCAGCAAGCGACGCACAGAGCCTAGAGAACGAAAGGCTTCAAATTTCGCAGATGAGCGAGCTATTTAGCGCGGTTTTAAGCGATGCGGTCGCAAGCTCGGAGGAGCCCGCTAAAAGCGAGATCGCCAAGATCGCCGATGAAGAATTCGGAGGCTACCTGGCTAAATTTAGAAAAATTTCAAGCGATCTTGCCGAGCAACTAAGCGTCAAAATCGGCGAGATCGAGCTTGGCGAGCGCGCAAAAAAGGCGAGCGCCAAGGCGCGCGAAATCACTCAAGAGCTAAGTCAAAAAAGCGCCAAAATCATCGAAAACCTCGATCTGGACGAGAAACTGGACGCAATCAAAAAAGAGCTTAACGAGTTTGAAAAGAAGATGAGCCAAAAATTTGCCGAGCTAAAAAGCTCCGAGGTCGCCAAAAACGTAAGCGAAAGGGCGCGCGAGATGAGCGCTAAGGCTTACGAGGCCGCAAAAGAAACGATCGCCAAGCTAAAGTCCAAAAAGGACTAAATGGGCGCCACAGGTGCGAAATCCTAGCGTCAAGTATGGCGCCCACGGCTTTACGTTGCATAAATTTTACTCACATGCATATACTAGCATGCCTTAAAGCTCGCGTGCCCTAAAAGAAATGAGCTTTCGTTAGAGTTTGCGAGACCTGCGCAGAATTCTTTATGCGCTTTATTGGCACAGCAGAATTCCGTGCCGTTAAAGGACTTTATGAATTTTGTATAGCTGAGTTTATATATGCACTGCAAAATTCCGTGCCGCCAAAAATCCTACGTCGATGCGAGATTCTGTCCTATCCAAATCTTGCCGCAGTGATAAAATTCTAAGTGTAAAATTTTATAGCTGACGCGACGCATATAAAATTCCAAAGCCGGCGCGGAATTTTAAGCTTGAAATTTCATCGCGTAGATTTGCGTAGCAGAATTTTAAAATTCTAAACGCGTAAAATTTTAAAATTCCATCCAAAATGATACGGTGCGACTTGCAATTTGAAATTTTATCCTGTCGCGCACAAAAGGAATTCCGCTAGATAAATTCTACGAAAAAGCACCTACGGCGTTTGACATTTCTGCGATCATTTCAATTCCCACAACAAAATTTCATTGTAGCGCAAGATGCAGTGGTGTAGTGCCTTTTGCCAAGTTAATAATTAGAATTTATGCACCACAAAATACTAACGCGACTCATCTCAAATCATAGCGACATCCGAGCCCATTTTATCGCGCGATTTGATTATGTAAATTTCAAATTGCTCTTATCCGCCCAAATTGAGCGCTTAGTGCAAATAAAATTCCGCTGGATTTATCGTAGCCTACGCTGCGTAAATTTAAAATTGCGATCTCGCCATCCTGCTCTATTTAGGCGCAGAGGCGCCGTGTTTATACAGCACCGCGCTTGGATTAAAACTCGTTGTTTTCACATAGCAATGCCTCGTTTACGCCACGATAAAATTCTGCGAAATCACCGCTAAATTTTATCCCTAAATTACAAAGCCCAATCCTATTTTAAAGGCGACGGGCGTCCTTAAATTTTACGGCAAATTCCAAATAGATCGCGCCTGCAAAATCCGGCAATCCAAAATAAAATTCTAAAAATTTAACCAAATTTCGCTAAAATCGCCGCAAAATTTTAAGGAGAAAAGATGAAAAAAATAGCTCTTTTAATATCCTTTGCTGCGATGATGATTTTTACCGGCTGCGCGAGCACCACACAAGGCGGCGCCGTAGGCATCGACCGCTCGCAATTCATCACCGTAAGCGAAGCTGAAATGGATCAAAGTGCCGCGCTTGCCTACAGGCAGATTACCGCCCAAGCAAACGCCAAGCACGTCCTAAATACCGATAAAAAGCTAACTGATCGCGTCAGAGGCATCTCGAAGCGCCTAATTGCCCAAGTCGGTGCATTTCGCAAAGACGCACTGAAATGGAACTGGCAGGTAAACGTAATCAACGACCCTACGATCAATGCTTGGTGTATGCCCGGCGGTCGCATCGTCGTATATACTGGCATCATCGAAAAGCTTAAACTTACCGATGCCGAGCTGGCTGCCATTTTGGGACACGAGATGTCGCACGCACTGCGCGAACACAGTCGCGAGCGAGCCTCGACTGAGCAGATGAAAGATGTCGGTATCGCTGTAGCAAGCTCCGCAGCAGGGCTTGGAGATCTAGGCTCAGCGGCTTTGAACATGGCGGCTCAATACACATTCACGCTGCCGTTTTCGCGCACACATGAAACTGAGGCCGATCTGATGGGTGTCGAGCTGATGGCGCGCGCAGGATACGATCCGAGGGCCGCGATAAACGTCTGGGAGAAGATGAATAAACTAAATGAGAGCCATCCGCTTAAATTTATGTCCACACACCCTTCAAACGACGATCGCATCGCCGATCTGAAAGAGGTGATGCCGAAAGTCTTGCCGCTTTACGAGGCTGCCACAAGAAATAGATAGTCTTGCGATTTAAAATTTCGCAAGAGCTTGCGCGCTAAGGTTTTTTAAGTAGCAGGTTTTATCGTCGCATTTAAATTCCTTAATGGGCTTGCGCGCGGCGCTAGGATTATCCGCCGCCGCGCTAGAGCTCTATCGCGATAAAATCTCGCTGAGACAAAGGCCTGCCGCAGCGCGAAATTTTAAATTACCGCAAAATTCCACCGATACGCGTGATAAATATAATCCCGCCGAGACAAAATTTCATTTTAAAACGCAAGCACTGGGCGAAATTCCGTCGCATAGAAAGCAGGAACGTCCGTCGCTACAGAAATTCTACGGCGCGAAATTTTACGATTTTAAGCGCGATTAAATTTAGAGCAAAATTCTACTCCTTTGGACGCAGATGGAATTTTACCGGCAGACACAAATAAAATTTACCGCTACGAACAAACACAATCAAACTAATGCAGTGCCAAATTTTAGCGCTATTTTGCGCAGCGACAAGTCTCGCGCGGACAGATGAAATTTCGCGCGATAAAAGAAGCAAAATTTCAACTCCGTAAAATTCTACGCACGGGCGTGAGGCATTTTCCATATCTTTTGGATTTTAAAGCGTTTTTAGATATAATCATAAATATTTATTTTTAAATTTCAAAGGATAAGAAATTTGGACACGGACAGTTCGGTTTTAATGTTAGTTTTAGCTTTTGTATTCATCTTTATGAATGCTTTTTTTGTTCTTTCGGAATTCTCAATCGTCAAAGTAAGAAAGTCTCGCCTCGAAGAGCTTATCAAGGATAAAATTCCAAACGCAAAGCTCGCTTTTAAAATTTCAAACTCCCTTGACACCTACCTCAGCGCCACACAGCTAGGCATTACGATAAGCTCGCTCGCCCTCGGCTGGATCGGTGAGCCCGCGGTATCGAGACTGATCGAGCTGCCGCTAAGATCCATCGGCATAGGTAGCGGAGCGGCGGCACATACGATCGCTTTCGTCATATCTTTTACGCTCGTTACGCTATTTCACGTCGTGCTTGGCGAGCTAGTGCCAAAATCCATCGCTATTGCCAAAACCGAGAAGATCGTGCTTTTTATCTCCAGACCGCTTCATATTTTTTGGATTATGTTTTTTCCGATCATCAAGGCGTTTGACTTCATCGCTGCCGTATCGCTTAAAATCATCGGCGTAAAGCCCGCTAAAGAGAGCGAGCTCGCGCTTTCTGACGAAGAGATCAAAATCATCGCGAGCGAGAGCCTAAAAGGTGGTGTGCTCGATAGCCTAGAGACCGAGATCATCAAAAACGCCGTCGATTTCAGCGACACGGTCGCCAAAGAGATAATGACGCCGAGGCGCGATCTAGTTTGCCTAAATAAGCAAAAAAGCTACGATGAAAACTACGCAACCGTATTGCAGTCGAAATTTACGCGCTTTCCATATATCGACGGCAGCAAAGATAACGTCCTAGGCCTCATCCACATCCGCGACATCATCCAGCAAAAGGGAGATAAAAGCTTCGATAAGATCGTGCGCAAGCTCATCATCGTGCCTGAAAACAGCCCGATCTCTAAAATTTTACCTATGATGAATAAGCAGCGCATTTTTGCCGCGCTCGTCATCGACGAATACGGCGGTACTGCGGGATTTTTGACGATGGAAGACATCATAGAAGAAATTTTTGGCGACATCAACGACGAGCACGACGCGAATGCGCAAAATTTCAAACGTATCGACGAGAACACCTTTGAGTTTAGAGGCCGCTTCGAGATCGAAGGCGTCGAGGAGGTGATGGGCATTGACTTCGACGAAGAGACCGAGCAGCTAACGATCGGCGGCTACGTCTTTAATCTCTTTGGCAGCCTACCTGAAATCGGCGATAAAATAAGCGATGAGAACTGCGATTACGAAGTACTGCGAATGGATGGCACGAGGGTCTCGCTCGTAAAAGCGATCAAAAAAGTAGTCGCGCAGCCGCAAGAAAACGAAGAGGCTGAGAAAAATAACTAAGCCAAAGTGCGGGTTAATAAATTTCACTCTGCGATGCTGCGCGGCGGAAATTTCAAGCGCGCTGCCGCTTGCGACGCCGCTAATTCTCATCTCGGGCAAAAATTTTTTGCTGCTACCATATAGATGCCCTAATAGCAGGCAGAGGAATGCCCGCCGCCCTGTAGGGTTTATAAAAGTGCTATCTATAAATCTTCTGCGCGCTGTAAACGAAGGGCGAAATTCTACCGCGAAAATTCTGCCAGAGCGACGCTAGATAAAATTTCTTGATAAGCCTGTTTTCAAATTTTGCGAGATCGTTGATTTTAAAAATTTCAAAATTTTGCGGAATTTTAAAATTTCAATTGATCTAAATTTCTCGCCTAATTTAAATAGCAAGCCCAGCTACAAGCCCAGGTCAAGCGAATTTTAAAGCCAAAGCCTAAGCGCAAAATTTTCTAAAATTATAAAGATAAAATTTTACCGCGCAGTATCGCAGAATTAACTCTATCGATTTTGATCATAAAATTACGCTAATCCTGCTTTAAAACTTCGCGGCTTTAAATTCTAAAAATTCCTAAGTAATCAAGTCGGCACGCCTTAAAATTCCGCATAAATAAATCTTAAATTCCTTTTTGCTACCATAACGAAAATTTTTCGCACGGATGGCTTTATGACAAAACACAAATTCTCATCGCGTTGGGCTTTTATCATCGCCTGCGTGGGCTCTGCTGTAGGTATGGCAAATGTCTGGGGCTTCCCTTATAAACTCGGCACGAACGGCGGCGGCGCATTTTTGCTAATTTACGTTTTTTTTGTAGCGCTGTTTTCATACGTAGGCCTAAGCGCCGAATACGCAATCGGTCGCCGTGCCAAAACAGGCACGCTGGGTTCATACGAATACGCGTGGAAAAGCCGCGGGCTGGGCGCTATCGGTAAGGTTATCGGCTGGCTACCGCTTGCCGGTTCGATGTGTATCGCAGTGGGCTATGCCGTCATCATCGCCTACGTTCTAAAAGCGCTAGTCCAAGCCATAGACGGCTCGCTAATGAGTGAAAATACCGATACGTGGTTCAACTCTTTTGCCCTGACGCCCTACTCCGTGGTGCCTTATCACTGCATAATCGTCGCAGGTACGTTGCTGACGCTGTTTTTCGGCGCCAAAAGCATCGAAAAAACGAATAAAATTATGATGCCGCTATTTTTCGTGCTATTTGCAATTTTGGCGGTTAGGGTTGCGACACTGCAAGGCGCTGCAGGCGGATATGCCTTTCTTTTTGGCGCCGATTTTACTAAGCTAGCAGATCCGATGGTTTGGATTTCTGCGATGGGACAGGCATTTTTCTCGCTATCGATTACGGGCTCAGGGATGATCGTCTATGGCGCGTATCTATCCAAGGACGAAGACATCGTATCTGCGGCGAAAAATACCGCGCTATTTGACACGCTAGCCGCGATGGTAGCTGCGCTAGTGATGATCCCTGCAGTATTTGCTTACGGAATGGATCCTGCGGCGGGGCCTAAGCTACTTTTCGTAACTCTGCCTAAAATTTTGCAAGATATGGCAGGCGGTAGAATTTTTGCAGTGATTTTATTTACCGCCGTGATTTTTGGTGGAATTTCATCGCTTCAAAATATGTTCGAAGTAGTCGCCGAATCGCTAATGCATAAGTTTCCAAGGCTAAGCCGCGCCTTCACGCTTGCGCTATTGTGCGCGATCTGCCTTGGTGCGGGCCTTGGTATGGAAGCGATAAGCTCATGGGGTCCGTGGATGGATTTCGTATCGATTTATATCATTCCGATCGGAGCGGTAATCGGCGCAATATCGTGGTTTTGGGTGATTAAGCGGAATGAAATTTTAGATGAGATCAATCTGGGCGCAGATAGGGCTCGCGGCAAGCTCTGGTATGATATCGGGCGCTTTGTCTATGTCCCGCTGGCGCTACTTTTATGCATAATCGCGCTTAGTATGCATATTTCGTTTTAAACTCATCGCGTTGTATTTATGTAAATGTAACGACTGGCAAAATACGGCAAAGAAGGCGAAGTGGGGTAGAATTTTCAAATTCTACCTAATAACGAACTTAAAAATTTAAATGGCCAAAACGATTTTAAATTTTAATACGTTATGAGAATAAAGCGTTATAATGTGCCAAAATTTTACAAAATAGGGGATTTATGAGAGACTACGACAAAGAGCCATTGATCATAAACGATTACACCGTCTATCATGTATTTTCCTGGAGCATATTTACTTGCATATTGGGTTTTTCGCTTTTGGGTTATGATCTGATTACGACTGGCACTACGGGAAAATTTAGCGCTTTCGGTATCGTTTCTTTAATTTTTGTGACATATTCTTTCATACGGCTAAGAATTTCGGCGGAGCAAAATTTTTCTAAAAATCCGAGCTATTTTTATTTTTCAAACAGCCTGATCCGCTACGTCGAAAATATAGATATGAAAGATAGCATAATTTCCGAAACCAAAATAGCCCCCGATCCGTCCGCAAATATATCTAGCGTTCATTTCTGCGTAGTATGCGAACTAGAAAACTCTTACGGCAGGTTCCATTATTTAAGCTCGTATGAGTTATATAGATATTCAAGCATAGGCGTTCATATAGGCAAACTTGCTCTTTATATAAAGCATCTAATGCTATATTTAATATTTGCTCTGCCGTATAAAATTTACAAGCTCAAAAAGAGCTCGGAGCCCCTTTGGCTGCTAAAAAGAAATTTCGTCATCAAATTTAACAATAGAAATTACTTTTTAATAAATGCCGTATCTGCAAAAGAGTATCATGAGCTACTGCAATATTTCAAGGCGCTAAACGTAAAAATAGAAGATCGGACCGACTTTATACCGCAGGCTCAAAACAGCGGCTATTTCACCAATAAAAACGAAATTTACAGCGACGATTTTAGCGATACGCAAATTCCGAAGAAAAATTTTAAATGGAGACTTAGGCGGTTTTTTAGTTTGGATTGAAATTCTAGTCCAAACGGCAAGTTCTTAAATTTGGCGAGAATTTCACGAGCAAGTAGAGAGTAGGGCGACGAGACAAATATGCTTGCTGTTATCTCTAGCCTGCCACACAGCTCAAAGTTACGATAAGTCAAATCAACTCAGTCATCACTGCAAGCGCAGGGCTATAAAATTTAAATCAGCTCCGCGACCTATCGTTGCAGGCGCGAAGCTACGGCAAGCTAAATCGTCCAAGATCCGCAGCTGCGGCAAGTCGAAATCGATATGCCTCGCCGTAGCAAAACCACGGCGAGTTTGGCTAAAGCCCGTAGAGGATCGGTGTATCTAGTCCAAGCCAGCAATGAGCCAGTCTTAAACCCCAGACCGCTCCCAATCCCTACTTCGCCCCTTTAGGCGGCATAAATGCGGTTAGTTTGATATCCTCGCCCGCCTTGTGTTTATAAAGTTCGATATCTACCAGCGCCGTGTGAGAGATATTGCCGTTGGCAAGCTCGCTCGTAGGAAGATCGATCGTAAGCACGTTCGGATTTCCGTTTTTACAAAGCCCCTCGGCGTTAGGATCGTACCACGCGCCTTCGAAGATCTGCACCACGCCGCGCATTATGTCGTCGCTTACGTTGGCACCTGCTAAAATTTCACCGCGAGCGTTATAAACGCGCACCAGATCGCCCTGCTTGATACCGAGCTCCTTAGCGTCCTCGGTATTTATTAGCACCGGCTCTCGATCCGCGACGGCGTATCTTTTGCGATTTGAGGTGTTGCTCTGCTGCGAATGTAAGCGATCGAGCGGATGCAAGCTAAGCAGGTGAAATTTCGCAGGCTTATCCTTCATCCCGAGCCACTCGACGGGCTCGAACCACATCGGATGCGCGCCGCAGTCTTTATAGTTCATCGCAGCGATCGTATCGGAGTAAATTTCAATCAGCCCGCTAGGCGTTCCCAAAGCCTCCAAAACGGGATCGTTTCTAAAATCCTCAAAGCTCACGTACGCAGCACTCTCTGGCGTTTCGTAAAATTCCGTCGGCTCGTTTTTCTCCCACCACTGCTCAAAGCTCGGCATCTGTATTCCCAAAGCGGTGTTTGCGTTCACGGTGCTTGCCGCTCCTTCGTAAAATTCTTTGATCCAATCCATCTCCGTTTTGCCGCCGTCCGTATAAACTTCGGCAAGTCCGTCGGCATAGGCCTTACAAAGGTCGGTAAAAATTTGATAATCGTCCTTCGCGCCGTGCTGCTTAGCGACGACCTGCTTCATAGGAATGATGTGCATGTTGGAGTAGTCCCCGCTCATCGTGATGTCGTTACGCTCATACTGCGTAGTGGTCGGAAACACGATGTCCGCCATCTTCGCAGTCGGCGTCCAGTAAATTTCATTCACTACGATGGTGCGCGGCTTGCGCCAAGCTTTTATGTTGGTGTTGGTATCTTGATGGTGCACGATAGGATTTCCGCCGACCCAGTAGATGAAATCGATCTGCGGATAGGTGATCTTTGCGCCGTTTGCATCGATCGTCTTTCCCGGATTTAGTAGCGCGTCCGCGATGCGAGCTAGAGGGAAAGCGACCTTCGCCGTATTTACTAGCCACGCCTGAGTAGCTTCGCCGCCTTGCTTCTGATCCTGCGCAAGCCCTAAAAATTTGCCGTCCTTAACGACGCCGACGCTCGCCGCGTTCATTCCGCCGATCACGCCGCCCGCGCAGGTAGGCGCGCCACCGTTAGCATAGTGGTAGCTAAAGCCAAAGCCGCCTCCTGCAAGTCCGATCTGCCCTAGCATCGCGCACAAAGTCACGATCATCCAGTGCGCCTGTTCGCCGTGATGAGCGCGCTGAATACCCCAGCCCGCCATTATCATCGTGCGGTTTTCGTAAAATTTTATCGCAAGCTCTTTTATCACGTCCGCGCTAATGCCGCAAATTTCACTAGCCCACTCCGGCGTCTTAGCCACGCCGTCGCTCTGCCCCGTGAGGTACGGTACGAATTTTTCAAAGCCCACGGTGTAGTTTTGCAAAAATTCCTTATCGTACTTGCCCTGCGAGTAGAGGTGCTGCGCCATGCCTAACATCATCGCTACGTCGGTGTTCGGGCGAGGGGCGATCCATTTCGCCTTGCCTTCGAAATACTTGCCGCTTACGGTTTTGATCGGATCGATGATGATGATCTCTTTGTCGCTGTTTTTTAACTGCTCGAAATACTTAAATCCCTGCTCGTCCGAGCTCGTCCACGCTACGCGAAGCGTAGAGATCGGATTTAGACCCCAAAAGACCACTACTTTGGAATTTTCAAGTACCACGGGCCACGAGGTTTGCTGCTCATAAACCTGATTTGAGCCCGTTACGTGCGGCATTATGACCTGTGCCGCACCCGTGGAGTAATCGCCTGTGACGCCCGTAAAACCGCCGGTTAAGTTCATAAATCTATGAAGTAGCGTCCTTGAGACATGCACGTTGCCCGTGCTCTGCCAGCCGTAGCTTCCCGCAAATACCGAGTCTGCGCCCTTTTGCTCGCGCGTCTTTTTAAGCTCGCGCGCGACGAGTTTGATCGCGTCTTCATATTTTACCTCGACCCATTCGTCAAGCCCTCGAAGCTCAGGCTTGGGATTATCGGGATCGGCGAGGTATGATTTTCGCACCATCGGCGCTTTGATGCGCGTGTTATAAACGAGATCCGCCATCGTATTTTGAAGAGTATTTGGAATTTTAGAGGTGATCTTCCACGGCGCGGATTTTACGATCTTGCCGTTTTTAACGCTCGCTTTTAAAATTCCCCATCGCGCTGCGGTTAAAATTTCGCCGTTTTTCTTAAGCGCGGTGAGTTTATCCGCCGCAAGCATCGAGCTTGGGATGAGCGGAAGCGCCGAGAGCGTCGCGCCGAGCTTTAAAAAATTTCGTCTTTTCATTTCATATCCTTTAAATTTACGTCCTTGGAGTGCTTTTGCAGATACTGCACCACCGTCCAGCTCTCATCCTTGCTAATAGGCGTGCGCGAAAGCATCGATTTAATGTAGCCGGGCCATCTGTTTGCTTCATAGCTAGCCGGCTGGTGCAGAGCGTGGCAGACGCTACACGAGGTTTCGAATTTTTCTTTAGCGCCCGCGAAAATTTTATCCACGTCGCCGCTTAGCGCACCCTCATCGGTGTAGGCGGTTATTTTAACCTTATTAAAGCCGTCCTCTTCGCCCAAGCTCTCGCTTTGAAATTTAGCCTGCTTCGAAAACGCCACTGCGATTATGCGCGCTTTAGGCGTGAAATAAATAACATTGGGCGCCTTTGGATTTTGATAGCCGGTGAGCGAAAATTTCACCGCTCCGTCCTTGACCTCCAAGACCTCTATGGCGTTTGTGGGCAGCAGCCTGCCGTCCTTATGCGACAAATCGCCGCTTACGCTTACCTGCTTTAGCACCGTGCCATAAAGCGTATCGCCCGCTTTAACCTCGGCGCCAGCGTAGCTTGCGATCGCAGCCGCAATAGCCGCCGCAGCTGCAATAGAATTTAAAAACTTCATGCTTATCCTTTCTTAAAATTTTAAAAACTTCTCGTAAATCTGCCGTATAAAAAGCCCGCAAGCATCACGGCTAAAATCGCTGCGAATGCCGCAAACGCTACCTGCGCGCACTGCGCCGCGTCTGCAAATTTAATGCCTGGCACCAGATAAAATCCTTCGCCGTAAAATCCGCCGAAAAAGCTCTGCACATCGCTAAGCGCGGTGCCTGCGGGAAAGGACGGGGTGCCCGTGCAGCTTGCGGGGCGAAATAGCTCCGGCAGCAGGCTATCAAGCGGCGCCGCAAAAGGAAATGCGGGCGCTGAGAGGCAATTTGCGGTATCTGCGGCGGTGTGCGGCGCGGAGCTTTGCATAAACCCGTATATCGCGCCCGTAAAGCCAAGCAGGTAAGCAATGAGCCGTGTTATGAAGCCAAACGGCAGCAGCAAGCCGATGAGCGCGCCTACGCCCGCTACGGCAAAGCCCAGACGCATGAGGGCACTCCTCTGCGTAGGCGACATAAAAAGGTAGCGCTGAAAGAAAAAATACGATACCGCAATATACCCTGCGCTTATCGCAAAGAGCCAAAACCACGGCGTAGCGGTATTTTGCCACGCGTAAACCTTCAAAATCAATCTATTCAAGATCTCCTCCGTCTTATAAAATTCTTAAGAATACTTTTTAATCTTAAGATTTAAATTTATGAGAGAATTATAGCAGTAAAAGATAAAAATTCAGGTCTGCATTGCCCTAAATAGCGGAGTTTAATAAGCTTTAAGCTTAACGTATAAAATTTCAATTTTAAAATTTTGACGTTCCTTGCGTGACGGCGAAACGTTTTTGAGATATGAAATTAAAATGGTAGATTTTATAAAATTTTATCTTTATTCGGGTCTATTTTGATAAAAAATTATATCGATTTCAAAACTCCGTAGCTCCAGCACCCAATAAATATTATGAAGATGATATAATGAGCCGAAATTTTGAATAATACCACTTTATAATTTAAGGACGAGGTGCAGTGTGAAATTTAGCATAAATGCCGTTATCGGCGGGGCGGATGATGTGCCGATATATATGCCGGATATTGTAAGAGCGGCAAGACAAGAGATTAAAAGGGTTTTTAGCGACTTTGAAATGGAATCTCTACAAAAGATCGATATTTGCCTTTGTTTGAACGAGGAAGTATTGAGATATTTTACGAAATCGGGAATTTACCAGCCGAAATATTATCTTAAAAGCAAAAAAATTATTGCGTATATTCATTTTAGCTCAGATGAGTGGGGCTACGATAAAAAGGCAAATGTAGATAAATTTTTAGAAAAGTTCAAGCAATATCTTATAGAGCTTGGAGATATTACCGGGCGGAAAATTGCGAATAATAATTTGGAATTTGACGATACACGGTACAAAGATAATATAGACCTAGTTTTTGAAAATTTAGTAGTAGATTGTTGAAATAAAATTTGAAAGGGCTATCTATCTGAAGCGGTAAAATTCCGCTTCAGATAAGGCGGGCGTTAGCCGAGCCCGTGAAATTCCAAACGCCCTTAAGACGCACAATAGTGACGAGGCGAGTTTGGAATTTCATCATCAACGATAATTTTAAATTTTGCCTGAAATCTTATTGGCGAGCTTAAAGCGCCTTGGTTGGCACCCCGTAGAATTTCAACGCGCCGTTAAGCAAGCGATGAGCGAGCCGCGCAAGACGAGTTTTGTGCGAACGCTAAATCGCGGCTTTTAGCGCTTCAAATTTAGCGTCTTGCTCGGCTAGAAGCTGTCCTTTCTCATCGCGCGAGACGTAAATTTTAAAGATATTCTCGCCCGCCTTGTCATAAAAGCCCACGAATTTCGAGAGCATCCCCATGAAAGTCTGCGTCACGAGAATGATCTTATCGATCTCATCCGTCTTTAGATGACCCGCTAAAATGCCCAGCCCGTGCGCCTCATCGCCGTTTGCGCCCATGCCGAAATTATAATATCCACGCGCGCTCTTGCCGCTTGGGATCTTGGTTTTAAACTCGATGATGAAGCTCGGCGTATTTTTTACGAAAAGCACCTCGCCCCAGCCCTCAAGCTCCCTAATGACCTCGCAGAATTTATCGCCGCCCGCGCTCTTTCCGAAGCGCTCGGGCAGGTTTAGCAGCACGTCGATCTCCTTCGCGCCTAGCTCCTTGCAGATCTGCGCGATCGAAATTTTAGGATTTTGCGCAAACAGCGCCTCGATTCTCTCTTTCATTTTTATCCTTTCTGAAATAAAATTTTAAGAGCCATTATAATATAAAAATTCTAAGTTACAGATAACGGCAATCAATTAAAGCGTAATTGAAAAGCTTATTTTAAGAAAAATTTAGCGCTACAAAGTGCTTATGCGTAAAATTTTGTGGTGATGCAAAAAATTTTATCTGCACGGAATTTTAGAATTCTAAAATTTCGCAAAGTTTAGAGCTGTATCATAGTGGATCGTATCCGAAGCGATTGGACCCGCTATCGCCGCGCTGCACGAAAAACACAAGCAGCACTATCCAACCCACAAATGATACCAAAAGCCCGATATCGCCGAAAAAAGCACCCACGATCGGCGTTAAAATAAGCAGAAAAAACCAGCCGCTTCTATCGGTGTCATGTAGTCGCCTGACTGATACGGCGATGGCTGGCACGAGCATAGCTAGTTGAAAAAGCGCATCTATAATGCCGATTTCTTGATGGACGATTTTGCCGGCTATTATTTGATTGTACCCTATCGTAGTGCCTAAAACGCCATCTATCAAGCTCAAAACAATCCCGCCGAGCACGGTAAATAGAAAAAACCACCAGTACTCCGACCTCGATGCTCGCCCGCTAAATGCGGCGTATTTTTGCTTTACGCAAGTTTGCACAGACTCCATAAAAGTCATTTTAAACTCCTTTTTTAAAATAATATAAGATTATACTAATCGCCCCTTAAATTTAAATACCTAAAATTCCCGCCCGTTCATCTGCCTTACGTGATACGCCAGGTTCGCTAGATTGTAGCTACCTTTTGAGGCAGTAATCTCCCTAGTGCCGTAAACCGCCGAAATATTTAGAACTGCTGCGACAACCTGACCTATGGTGGATACTAGAACTAAAAGCTGCGAGCCAAGTATCGCAAGAACTAGAGTTATCATCTCCGTAGCTGCGATAACATAAAACGCTCTCAAATAGTCTTTCTCGCCACTACAATCATAAAGCTCCTTGCTAATTAATAACCGATAAATCAAATATACCAACATACACACGCAAGAAACACACAGTGCAAAGACAGAAGGCTTAAAAAGCCCAAAGCCTATAAATACGATGATTAACGCACTTATAGTCGAAAAAATTCCAGCAATCGCAGCATTTGATAGCAAATCCGTGCTGCGTATTGCGCGCGCTAAAAAATATAGCCCTACAGCTAAACATATTACCAAAATAATTCCGATACCTTGTAGTGCACCAGCCTTGTCCGCATTTTTAATATATCCACTCACTGCACTTAGTACCTCAAGTCCAAATGCTATATAAAGAGCGGTTTCGGCATTAGATAGACTCTCACCACATTCCATAACATCGTCCGCATAAAGATAGGTAATATCTCCCACACCCACGGAGACATTTAGCTTTCGCACCATTTCAGGCAACCTAAAAAAGTCGCTAACAAGCCAAATTAAAAACAAAACATTAGGCACTGAGAAAATAACCATAAAATGAAAAAAGCCCTGTTCTATATCCTTTAGGTCTGATGCTTGCACGCCCAAATCCGGACGAGACGAGTTTACAAGCGCCAACAGCTCGTTACTTTCTATACTCGTCCACATAACAGTAACCACTACTAAAAAAAGCCAGATGAGAAATGGCAGCCCGCCTAAAAGCTGAAAAATCGCGGAGATTATACGCCCAAGATAAAATCTATGCGCGCCGAAAGGCCCGAGAAACATATAAAATACGTAGGCTTTATTTAGATCGTAAGCCTTAGCTGAGCTTTGCGTAGAGCTAATTCTATCGGAATTTGAGGAAGCTGAATTTTGCCAAGTGGAATTCTGCGAGTTCGCAGCATTTTCAGTAGAATTCGAGCTTTTAGCCTTAGAATCTTGTTCGCCAGAGCCTGTCGCAATGGAATCTCGCAAAATAGAATTTTCTTCATCCGAGTCTTGAGCTTCAAAAGCTAAATTTTGCTCCGCAGAATTTTGTGGTGTGAAATTCTGTTTTGTAAAAGTAGAATTTTGCTCTATAGAATTCTGAGTCGCAGAATTTTGCTCGCTAGTATCATCCGCCGCAAGTTCTTCTTGCGCTAAATCCAAATTCTCAGGTTGCTCCTGTGGCTTCTCATCCAGGGGCTTTTTCTCTTCGTCACTTTTACGTCTTATACTGGCTAGCGATGCAGGATTGCTGCTGCTGCCCCAAATATCTTCGCCCATCTGCTCTCCTTGATTTTTAAAGCAATTTTACCTGAAATTTAAGGAATTTTTGTATATTCGCCGCTACAAATTCAAAACAAAGGACAAAAATGTCAAAAGTAACATTTCAAGGAAAGCCCGTAGAGTTAAGCGGGCAAGAGATAAATCTAGGCGATCGCGCGCCACAAGTGCGCTTAGTAGCTCAAGATCTAAGCGAAATCGAGATCGCTAACGGCAAGCATGTGCAAATCATCGTCGCCGTGCCGTCGCTAGATACGCCCGTCTGCGCGACGGAGGCACGCAAGTTCAACGAGCGCGCAGCATCGCTTCCCAACACCGAAGTAATCGTCGTTTCGATGGATTTACCATTTGCGATGGAGAGGTTTTGCACGACTGAGGGGATCAAAAATCTACGCGTTGCAAGTGATTTCCGTGATAAAGAATTTTGTCGCCGCTACGGCACCCTCATCGCCAGCGGCGCATTATCAGGTCTCAGTGCCAGAGCAATCTTCGTCATAGATACTGCAGGCGTCGTGGTTTATAAAGAGCTTGTAAGCGACATAGCCTCTGAGCCCGACTACGACGCAGCCCTAGATTTTGCAGAGCTCGTCGCTCGCAACAGCTGCTCTAACTGAGCAAGATAACAGATCCAAGGTTTGGATAATTTTCGCCTCGCTTTAGTTCACTACTTTAAACAAATTCGCCCTACTGCAAGTAAAAAACGAAGTAGGGCGCTTAAAATTCTACTTCAATTTTACATTTTGATTTTACGCTTTAATTTTCGCTCCAGCGTACGCAAAGCTGTTAGCGCACTGCGATAGCAAGCGGATGAGAACAAAATTTATAGGATCGCCTGCTGCTAAATTTTAAATTTAGCAGCAGCGGAAGTTGAAATTTTAAATTTGCCCGCTTAGCCACTCCGCGCGATAAATTCGCTAAAAGAGATCTCCCGCACGTAAAATTTAACTCTGAGCAAGGCGAGTTTGTCTTGTAGCGGCAGCGCCAGCTCCTCTATGCCGCTAAATACGCAAAGCGGCAAATTTTGCGCCCTTTCTTTCGTATCCGCAAAGCTCCCATCTTCAAAAATTTTCTTTAAAAACACGAGCGTTTTTACCTTATCCGCGCCCAAGTCCTCGATGAAAACGCTGAAATATTTATATCCCGGCTTCCTCGCGCGCTTCATCTTCCTGCGCGTAGTCGTCCGCCAGCTCGCGGTAAAATTCGTTGTTTAAATCAGCAAGCAGCGCAATCGCTTCAAGCGAGCAAGGCGCCTCAAGCGCGGCAAGGGCGGTTAAAATTTCTTCAAATTTAACGATGTCGTCCGCGACTTTGATTGGCTCCCATGAGCCCGCGCCGTGATAGGCAAAATACACTGGCGAGGCGTCGCCTAGCGCAAAATCGACAAAAAACGGATCGTCCATGCCGTTACGCGCGATGACCCGCCAGCTCTTGCGCCACTGCCCAGACGTATCGTCCGCTAGCTCCTCGCCCGTTTTGCGGTTAGCGAGCCTATACCCCTCCTGAAAACTCTCAAACTCGCCCTCGTCGGGGTAGAAAAAAGGCAGCAAAATGCACTCTGAAACGATACGCTTGCGGATAAAATTTCGGATCAAATCGGGGATTTACACGGCTCGGCCTTTGAGTTAAATTTGAGCGAATTTTAGCAGAGTTTTTACTCCGCGCAAAATTGTATGTTCAAATTTGACGAATGCGAAAGAAAGTAAATTTACGCTCAAATTCAACAAATTACAAATTTGAGCATAAAAAGACAAGCGGAAGTATCGCGAGATGATTTTGAGAGTTGTGCAGAAATTTTAAGTCAAGGCTAGACAAAGTAGTCTGCTGCAGACTTAAAATTTCAAATCTCTCTCAAAAGCACTCGCGAGACGACGCGCCACCAGAAAAACGTAAGCGGAAGTATTTTAAGATGGATTTGAATGTTGCGACGAAAATTTCGTCCCAAGACTAGGCAATTAGCCTGTCGCAGGGCGAAATTTTCTAGCTCATTCAAAGACGCTTAAAAGACGACGCGCTAAATTTTATAGCGACTGCAAAATTTTAGGTTTACCAAACGCCGTAATCGGCTTAATCTCCCCCTTAAATTTCTCGATTTGAGCAAGCACGGTGTGAGCCGAATTGCTTTGCGCGAGACTTGACGTGCCTTTATCAAACGTAAGCACGTTTACGCAGCCGTGCTGGCAGAGGCTCTTCTCACCCCAAACCTCGGGATCGTACCACGCGCCCTCGCAGATCGCTGCGACGCGCTCAGGCACGATGTCGGTGACGAGCACGCCCGCTAAAATTTCACCGCGATCGTTGAAAACGCGCACGATGTCGCCGTTCGCAAGCCCGCGCGCTTCGGCATCTTTTGTATTTATGAGCACCGGCTCTCTGCCGCTAACCTCGGCAAAATTCCTAATGATCGAGTTATTTAGCTGGCTGTGTAAGCGGTAGCGAGAGTGCGGGCTTACGATGTGAATCGGGTATTTCGCCGTCTTTTTCGCATCCCCCAGCCACTCTTTAGGTTCAATCCAAGTAGGCATCGGCGGGCAGTCGGCATAGCCCATCTTAGCGATTACTGGCGAGTAAAGCTCGATCTTGCCGGATGGGGTGCCTAGGCGGTTTTTGGCGGGATTTTCTCGGAATGCCGCAAGGCGCGTGTATAGCGCGCTGCTCTCGTCGTCCTTTTCAAAGCGCACGAAGCCCTTGTCGTAAAATTCCTCAAAGCTAGGCATCGTTATATTTAGGCCTTTAGCTTGCTCTACGGCATCGGCGTAGAATTCCTTCATCCATCCTAACTCATCCTTGCCCTCGCTAAAAACCTCGCCGTATCCCCAGCGCTTGCAGATCTGCTCGCAGATCCAAAAGTCGCTCTTACTCTCGCCCATCGGCTCGATTGCGGGCCTGTAAGCGACTATATATTCGCCAGTAGCGCCGGTTTGATTGATGTCGTTGCGCTCGACCTCGACGGCCACCGGAAGCACGATGTCGCTAAGCCTCGCCGTGCTCGTCCAGTAAGGCTCGGCGGTGATAACGGTGTCGAGCTTACGCCACTGCTTGACGATGTTGTTTACGTCTTGATGGCGCGTAAACATCGATCCGCACGCCATATAAGCAACCCTCATATGCGGCAGCTTGATTTTAGTGCCGTCGTAATCGATCTCCTTGCCCGGATGCTCTAGCGCCTCGATGCTGCGAGAGGACGGGATAGTAATGTTTTTCGCACTTTTCCAAGGCGCAGAGCCCGTGTTTTCGTATTTTTCATCTATACGAGTGCTAAGCCCCTTTAAAATCGGAGCCACTTTATTCGTAGCGCCCGCAGAGCCGTAGCCTAGACTAAATTCAAAGCCGAGCCCCTCCTTGCCGATATATCCTAGCATCGCATTAAGCGCCACGAGCGCCCAGAAAGGCTGCTCGCCGTGATCGGCGCGCTGCAAACCGCGACCGATTAAAATCGTGCTCGGCTCCTTTGCAAGCGCCGTAGCAAATTTCGCAATAGCGTCCTCGTTAAGCCCGCAAATTTTGCTCGCCCAAGCGGCGTCCTTTACGATTTTATCGCTCTCGCCTAGAAAATACGCTTTAAATTTATTAAATCCGACGGTGTATTTTTTGATAAATTCTTCGTCGTAGAGGTTGTTCGTAAACAGATAATGGCACATACCGATGATGAGCGCGGTGTCGGTGTTCGGGCGCACAATGATATCTTCGCTGCCAAAGTAGCGCGCGGTGTCGTTTCTCATTACGTTTACGCTATAGGTTTTGATGCCCGATTTCTTAAGCTCTTGCATGCCGATATAACCGTCGTGCGTAGGCGGAATGGATGAAATTTGATTGGTTACCGCAGGATCAGTCGCCCAAAACACAACGTTTTTGGCGTTTTTGACGATCGCTTTCCACGTAGTAGGCGCGTCATAAACGGCGCTTGAGCCAAGCACGTGAGGCATGATGACGAGCCCCGCGCCGGTGGAGTAATCGCCGCTTTCCTCTACGTAACCGCCTAAAATTTTAAGCATTCGGTGCGCTACGGTGCGTCCCCAACCGATCTTGCCGCTACCGCCCCACCAGTAGCATTCGCCGTAGATCGCCTCGGCGCCGTATTTGTCGAAATTTTCTTTCAAAGCCTTCGCCGCTAGATCAAGCGCTACGTCCCAGCTAACGCGCACGAACTCCTCTTTGCCGCGCAGTTCGCTCTTCGCTGCGCCTTTTGCCTTCAGATAGCTTTTGCGCACCATCGGATAGAGCACGCGGTTTTCGTTTTGGATATTATCGGGCAAGCTGTAGTTCATCGTGTTTGGAAATTTATCGCCCTCAAATTCGCTTACCGAAACGATCTGTGACGAGTTTAAATTTAGCCAAAAAGGGCCGAATCTATTCGCGCCGAATACCTTTTTGTTATCGAAAATCGTCTGCGTGACCCCCTCGATCCTGCTAGCGCTAGCCGCGCTTGCGCCTAAAATCCCTGCCTTTAAAAAGTCTCGCCTTTTCATCTGATCTCCTTTATCATTCAGGTTTTTTTGCGTTGTGTTGTAGATATTTTATGATCAAATTTAGCTCGTCGCCCTCGAGCGCTACGTAGTTTGCATTGATCATCTCTTGTAAATTTGCAGGCCACTGATTTGCCGTGAAGCTCTTTGGCTCATGCAGGCGGTGACACGCCGAGCAGATCTGCTCGTAGTTCGTCTTTGCCTCCGCATAAAGAGCCTTAGCGTCCTTAGCTACGGCATCCGAGCTGATCTCGTAAATCCCCTCGGCTTCGTACCAGATCTCGCCGTAATCATCCTCGAGCTTTTTACCCTTTTTAAAATTTGCTTCGGCTTCGTTTGTAAAAATCGCGTAAATTTCAGCCTCCTTCATATTTTTTTGGATCTGAAGCTGATAATTTTCGCTTACGACGCCTTTAATTTTAATCTTGGCAACGCCGCCATCGCTGGATATCACCTCGATCGGTGTTAAAATTTCAGCCTCGCCGATTGCTTTGCCGTCTTGCGAGATCGTAGCGGTTTTAGAGATTACCTCTCCGCCGAAAAGCGAACACGCACAGATAAATGAGATAAAAATTTTCTTCATAAAGTATCCTTTCTAGGTTGTCTTTAACGCGAATTATAAATCAAAGATAAATTTAAATTTGTCGCGATTGCGACGAATTTATCCTTTTTATGTAAAATTTACGTGAAATTTTATGCAAAGAGCTACTATGATAGATAGATTAAATAACGATTACAGCGAGAAATTCGACTTTTTAAGTAAGGAGCGGATTACTAAATTTAGGCGCGAAAGCTACGCTCACGGCGACGTGATCTACGCGCAGAAGTTTAAATTTATCATTCTGCTACGTGGTAGGGCGAAGCTAAATTGCTACGAAAACGGCAAGGAATTTATCTTTAGCTTCGTAAGAAGCGGCGCCTACGTCTGCTTGGATAAAAACACGAGCCTTGAAATTTTAAGCGACTGCGAGACGCTGCAGATTAACATCTCGGAGCTTTTCGAGCTGCTCGGAGACGAGTTTGCAAGCTCAATCATAAACGCGCTTATCAAAAATATCTACTCGCAACGGATTTTAATTAAAGAGATCGTTTTTGCGAAAATTCAGACGCGGATTTTAAATTTCTTAAATCGCATCGCAAACGCAGATAAGATCGTGGAGCTTCCCTTTAATATAATGACGCTTGCAAGCCTGCTCGGCGCGCCTCGCCAAAACGTCTCTCAAGCGATTACGAAGCTAGTAAATGACAAAAAGATCGTGAAATTAAAAGGAAATAGAATTAAAATTTTGTAGTTTGAATCTCGCGGCGGATCTAAATTTAAATATAAAAGGCTATTTTGAGCAAAACCGCCTAGTAAAAAGGGCTAAAAACCAAAATGGAATTAGCCCTAAATTTAGCTTATTTGCAAAGCTTATGTGTGCTACAAAGCTGCGTTTAAAAAATCGAGCCTCTGCTTGCGGGTCGCAACGGATCGTCTCCAAAGCGGTTGCCTCCGTTAATGCCTTGCTGGATAAAAAATACGATCAATACGATCGAACCTATTATCGGGACAAAAATTAACAGATAAAACCAGCCGCTTCTATCGGTATCATGCAGACGCCTTACCGCCACGGCGATAGAAGGTAAAAGTATTGCCAATAAAAAGATTGAGTTAATGAAACCGATCATTCTACCGGAACTCGTAACGGCATAGGTGCCTAAAAAGCCGTCCAATACTAACGTTACGATTCCTAAAAGTGCCGCAAATAATGCAAACCACCAGTACTCTGAACGTGGTGCACGCCCCTCAAAATTGCAATAATTCTCTTTGAGACAAGTGCGAATAGACTCCATAAAAGTCATCTCAAACTCCTTTTGAAAAAATAAGGTAAATTATATAACGACGGGGCTTAAATTTGTCCTTTATATCGATTAAATTTTAAAATTTACCTCCGCCGCCGCGCTGTCTGGCAAATACATTAAAATTTATCTCGAATAGACTCAATAGCGAGCTGTTTTATAAGCGGAGGAGGGTAGGTTAGGCGGAACAAATTTTGCTTTTTCGCTCGCGTTAAATGACAAAGTAGGGCGGCTGCGACTGGCGCAATTATAATAGCGATTTTATCCGCTTGACACGCCGTAGCTGCTCAAATTTTAAAATTTACTTCTCTTTGCGGCTTAAAATTTTAGAAATTTTTGCAGCGTCGTAAGTTTTTGCCTGCGCTTTTAGAAACTCGCAAAGCTCCTTCTGCTCGCACAGACCGCGCGAGAGCAGAAATTTCGCCGTCATCTCGTCATCCAGCACCACAGCTACTTTGATAAGTATTTCGATCTCCTTTTTATCGATGCTCGCAAAGCTTTGAAATTTTAAAATTTCCTCCAAATAGCGTAATCTCCCGTCGCGGAATTCTTTAAATTTGGCGCCCGCGGCAAACTCCCTCGCGGCAAGCGGCAGCGCCTCCTTATATCCGAGAATAGAAACGTTGTTGTCGCTTAGAAATATTAATTCGCTGCCCGCAACCGAGCTGACCACGTCTTTCGTATCTCGCGCGCCGTTTGCAATCAAAAACTTAAATGCCTCGAAATTATCGTTTGCCGCGGCATCTCGCAGCAGCCCGCTAGCCTTGATGTCCGCGCCGTTTCGCACCAAAAGCTCTAAAAGCCGCATCGCATCGGCTTTATCAAAATGGTAAAGCTTCGCTATCTCGCTGCTAAATTTCGAGCCGAAAAAGATCGCGAGCTTTAGCGGCGAGAAATAACCGCCGTCTCCGCCGTAATTGAGATTTGGTTTAAATTTAAGGATTTTTTCTATCCGCTCGAAGTCAAATTTTGAATTTCGCAGCACCTTCGGATTAAAAATGAAAGCGGTGAAAATTCTATCTTTAAACTCTCCGAAATCCTCGTCGATCCTGCCCCTGTTTTGCGCCGCGAATTCTAAAAGCGCATCCAACCCCGCATCTATCTGCTCGTCGCTAGCATTTTCATCGTAAAAAATTTCAAAATTTGGCTGCGGCAAATTTGACGCCACCTGCTGCGTAGTAGAAGCCGCCGCATCCTCTTTAGCGGCGCCGAAAGCGCAGCCCGCAAGTAAAAGCCACAAAAAGATAAAATTTTTCATATCGCCCTCGCTTAAATTTTGCGCGATTATATCAAATCTAAGGCTAAATTTAATGGCGCCTTGAAATTTCATAAAAAGCAAACGGCAAATAAATTTAGCCTAAAAAAGCGCCTTTTGATCTTAATTTCGCTAGAATTAGCCGTAAATAACCTAAACAAAGGAGCAGCAAATGAAACTACTTTTTACTTTGATCTTGCTTTGTGCGGGGCTTTTTGCAAACACGTTGCAAGAGATCAGAAATAGTGGCGTCATCAGAGTCGGCGTCAGAGACGGCAGACCGCCTTTTAGCGAGATTAGCGGTGGTAAATTTGAAGGTTTTGAGATCGAGCTTGCCAATGCGATCGCAAAGGCGATTTTCGGTGCCAAACAAGGCGAAGTGCAGTTTGTCTCTCTAAACGCCGCCGATCGCGTCTCGTATCTAGTCAATAATAAAGTCGATATAGTCGCAGCTACCTTCGTCATCGATTCGGCGCGTAAAAATCACGTGGACTTCTCGATGCCGTATTTTTCGACCAATCTCGGCGTGTTAACTCGCAAAGCAGACGCCATCAAAGATATATCGCGTTTGCGCGATATAAGGCTCATCACTGAAGAGGGCACGACCGTAGATGATTACCTCAAAAAAGAGAAATTTAGCAACGTAAGCTACTGCAAAAGCACAAGTGAATGCTACGCGATGATCCGAGACGGCAAAGCTGACGGATACATAAACCTTAATATCACGGTGCTAGCCTACGCCGTCGTGGACGATACGCTCGAAGTGCCGTTTCAAAACTTCGGCAAACCCGATTTCATCGGTATCGGAGTGCAAAAAGGCAACAAAGAGTTACTTGATTTCATCAACGCAGAGCTTGTCAAGCTAAGCAAAGATGGCTTTTTCAAAAAGGCTTATCAGAATACCTTCGAGCCTTTTTACCGCGGTACGGCGGATAAAAAATACTTCCTTTTAGATGGAATTTATGACTTGCTATAAAAGCGAGCTAGGAATTAAAATATAAAATTTATCGCAGGTAGCTTGTATAACTAATAAATCTTGGGATTTAAAATTTTTCAAATTCGCTAAATTTTAAATCCCCACTTCGCCCCTAAATTTCAAACCTGCATACACGCGGTGATTGAATTTTAAACCGCTTGTATTTATTTTCTCTAAAATATATAGTGCTATAATTATTTTAAAACTAAAAAGTAGGGGGCTTTTTATGAGATTACTTTTTATTTTAGCCTTATTTTGCGCTAGCATTTTTGCAAATACACTAGATGAAATCAGGCAGGCAGGGGTTATCAGAGTGGGCGTGCGCGAAGGTCGTCCGCCACTAAGCGAGTCTAATAACGGCAAGTTTGAGGGCTTTGAAATCGAGCTTGCTAGCTCGATCGCCAAAGACATTTTCGGCGATAAAAAAGGCGAAGTGCAGTTCATAGCCGTAACCGCGGGCGATAGAATCCCGTTTTTGAAAAATAACAAGGTCGATATGGTCATCGGCACCTTTATGATTACGCAAGAGCGTAAGAAGCAGGTGGATTTCTCGCTGCCTTATCTATCGGTAAATTTTGGCATCGTAACGCGTAAAGAGGATCAAGTAAAGGACTTCGCACAGGTTCGCGATATGAGAATTTCGATCGAAAAAAATCCCAACGGCTCGATGACCGAGCGCTATTTGCGCAAAGAGAAATTTAGCAATTTAGTTTACTGCAAAAATACCTCCGAGTGCTACGCGATGATGAAGGACGGCAGAGCCGACGGCTACGCCAACGACAACATCATCGTCCTAGCCTACGCCGTCGTGGACGATACGCTCGAAGTGCCGTTTAAAAACCTAGGCGCGGCGGAATTCTTAGGCGTCGGCGTGCAAAAAGGCAATCAAAGCCTGCTTGATTTCATCAATGCCGATCTAATTAAGCTAAGCAAAGAGGGCTTTTTCAAAAAGGCTTATGAGGACACCTTCGAGCCATTTTACCGCGGCACGGCGGATAAAAAATACTTCCTGCTAGACGGAATTTACAACATGCTTTAGACCTTAGAATTCTAAGGCGCGGAATTTTGAAATTTTAAAATTCCGCTTCGCACACGGTGAGTAGATATTCTGGAACCTGCAAATTTTGAAATTTTAATAGCCGAAAAATCCCGCAAAATTTTAAAATTTAAAATTCAACGGCGCTCTGGCTTGGCGATGCCCGGGCGCTCTAGCTAGGCAATGTCCTACCCCAAGCGCCCGGAACAAATTGATCGTGAAATTTAATGCGTCGGAGCGGGTTAAATTTAGACTGGGTTAAATAATTTGAGCCCTTGTCGTCCGCTTCTTTCTTGGATACCAAAGTTGGCTATAAAAGAGATGATTGAAATAGTTAATTGATAAAATATCTGCGTTTAGGAATAGTAAGATTACAATCTATTTGGCACTCGGTAAGAGTATGCGGATAAAATTTCTTCTCGCAGTTTATACAGGCAAAAACGATTTCGTCCGTCGCTTCGTTTAACATAACTCTGTAATCGCTAGGCGACCATTGCGGGCATTTGCACGCCAAGTCCAAATCCACGCTAACTACCAAACTATCGGATATAATCGAGTTTAATTCCTCGTAGACTAGTCTTAAGCTCTTTTGATCTTTCAACGCTCTAATTTTATTTATCAAGCGGTATTTGTCCGATTTGATGATCTTTACGCCAAAGAGATCCTTCGCTTTTCCGTCGCCGTAAATCGATAGCTCGGTCGGATAATCTTTAAAATTTAACTTTAACAGCTCGTCCAAGCCGCAACCGTCGTATTCTTTCATACGAAATAAAATTTTATTTTCAATAAACCATGTCGCTATGCAGCAGCATACTTGCTCGGGATCAAAAGGATCTAGATTTAAAATTCTATTTTCTAACGATAAACACAAATTTCTAATTTTGGGTTGCATTATTTCATCCTTTATTTCTACCTATATCGACGATCTCGACAAAATTTTAGCCATCTTTTCTTTATACTTAATTTTATATTTAAAATTTCACAAATTTAATATCTTTATTTATCCCCAAATATCAAATAGGCTAAATTTCTACTCAAATTCCCATACGCAACTACCCAGTATTCTCGTATGATATTTTTGATTTGCAAGTTATCGTCCAGAAAGTCGGCAAATATTTTAATCCTATCTTTGTCTACCGCGCCCAGCTCTTCATCCTCTTTCTCAAACGAAGCGACAATTAAATGCGACAGAGCAATCTTGTCGCGGAAATTTAATATCTTGTTTTCTAGTAGATTTATCATTGACGTAATTTTGCCGATGTCTGCTAATTCTAGCTCCCAATCTTGCTCATCTCCCGTCGAATCTAACCCCAAAAGCTTATTTAATTTTATTGCACTTTCTTTTCTTACGAAATAATCGGTCATTTTATTATCCTTTATAGATGTTTTTGCCGCGATACTTAGACGACCGCGCCATCTAGCAGTTTCCTAGAATTTTGCAAAGCCCATACGAAATTTTCGAGCTCTACGCAGTCTTTTAATACAAATCCAAAATTTAACAAACCTACCAATAGGGCGTCGCCATCTTTTATGACATGCGCTATTAGATTGCCTTTATGTTCTATACTCACTTTATTTTCATATCTTGTAAATTTAAAGATATTTTTCGAGCATCTTCCGTTTCTTTTTGAAAATTTCTCAAATTGCTCCGTAAAATTCGGTGTTTGATTTCCATCTTTTAGCCATAATCCCCCAGCATATAGCGCCCATATAAGCTCGTAAAAATTGATATTATGCCGAGTCTCGGTAGCAGCGACCAAAAGCTTATTTGTTTCATGGTTGATCTGTATTAAAGGCTCTCTGTCCATATGCCAAATCTCGGCTACTACTTTTTCTCTATCCGGCACGGAGGCAATTAAAAATTCAAATTCATTTTCTATCATATTAAAATCCTATTTTTTGTTTTTGCTACCTAATTTAATTTGAATGCTCCATCGTTCGAGCCTAAATTATATTTATCCCATTCTTTTATGACTTCTCGAATCATGCTCTCTATGCGGAATTCCTGCCTTACTAAAATAAGCATCTATTTTCTCCATAATTCTATTAAATCATCATATCTAAATCAAATTTCTATACATATCAAATATTTTGGGATAGTTTTTGTAGTTGATTTCGATGTAGTCGCCTTTTTTAAATTTTTTAGCTTGCGTCGATAAAACCTCTAAAACTACAAATTCAAATCCAAAAAATAGCTCATCCCATCCCTCTTCTCCTTCTTCGAGATCTGGATCGCAGCATCCTTCAAAGTCGTCATAAAATCTGACTTTATATATATTGTTTTCATCAAACTCAATGATAAACTCTCTTTTGTTTAGTTCATATATATTTCTCGCCAAATTTTTCATAATATAGCGTTCGTTGTCCGAAAATCTTAACAAAAAATTCTCGTAAATTTCTCTTCCGCTTAGCATCGCACTCCTTTTTGCAGTTTAACAAGGATTTGTCTGCTTGTGCCTTTTAATCGGC
This sequence comes from uncultured Campylobacter sp., assembly GCA_937990735.1. Classification (GTDB taxonomy): domain Bacteria; phylum Campylobacterota; class Campylobacteria; order Campylobacterales; family Campylobacteraceae; genus Campylobacter_B. The sequence goes on from CALKQT010000096.1 coordinate 45,853, forward strand.
TTCTTGGCTATTGTATTTCGCACTCTCGATCTCCGCAAGCGTTAATTTTGCTAAAGGATTGATAAGCTTAGCGATACAATATTTATTATCGCATGTAATCACGCTTTGACGCTCATCTACTTTCATTGCGTTGGAACAATTCGGGCACATTACATAGCCTTCGCCCAAATCAACGCCAATCGGAAAATTTAACCCTCTCTGCTCTTTCAAAAATCTAAGAAATTCCTCTTTTGAAATTTTGATATTAGAAAATAATCGAAAAATTTCTTCTGCCTTTTGCCTTATCTCGCCTTCTTTAAAAAATACGTTAGGAGCCTTTTTAAAATCTTCATCAAACTCAGAAAATCTACCCACCATCATATCCAATTCTTTTAATGCCTGCTCTTCCGCTTTATTGGTTGCGCAATATTGCGATTCCAAATCATACATCTTATAAAATTCATCGCAAAACAGCTCTATATCGCACCAATCGTATATGAATCCAGCTATTAAATAATACAACTCTTCATTTTGCTGCATATTTCGCCTCATTTTAAATTTTATCGCCATTTTTATTATTTACGCCTTTTAGAATTTCATGCAATAGCTCGTTTTCAGCGGCATTTTTCTCATCCAATATTGATACGCCCATAGTTGTTGGAGTAATCTTAGATAAAAATAGATTTACAAGCTCTGTTTTTTCATAGATTCCGTATGACAATGTAACGATATCCAATAAATCGTGCCGCTCTATAAAACTATCAAAGATATCTTCTAATTGCGACGCTTTCTCTGCGTAGAAGAATATCCACTTGACGCCTATAAGAAAATCCGTTGTGATATTACTAAAGATATCTATCCTATCCATAAAGTGCGATCCGATAAGCAAATATATATCCGAGCCGCCTTTAGACAAAGAGTCAAGCTCGCAAATAGAACCGATATTTTTATAATTTATCATTTTATTTCTCGCTCCCTTGTTTTTTTATCATCTTTAGCCACTCTTTTTCAAATTTATAATATCTTTCAAGCTTTTTATTCTTTTCTGCTTGATTCCACTTTTCTATCTCGGCATAATCTTGCAGTTCGCCTCCGCACTTAGGGCAAACGCCCCCATCTTTAACGTCCGAAAAATTATAAAATTTACTTCTCATATTTTTAAAATTTTACCGTAATTTTCCTGTAAAATTTTACTTAAATTTGGCTTCAGTCGTTTAAAATTTTATCTCTTTAAAATTTAAATTTCAACCGTTATCTGGCGTAAATTTCGCCGCTTTTTTTAAAATGCGTGCCTTAAACGCCGCTTTAAAATTTACGCAGACGCGAGCAGGGGGGGGTCGCTGCGATAAATTTAAAGTCAAATTTTATTTCTAGCCATCTTTTAATTTGTTTCTTATCTTTGGTGTATTAAATCCCGCTTCGTTTCATTCGTAAATTTGAAACGTATTTCTAAAAAGGAAAAACAATGAGCGAAAGAAATTTACAAATTTTAGGTTGGGCGGGCACATGCCTGTCGGTCATCATGTACGTATCCTACGTGCCGAACATAATGGCAAATTTAAGCGGCAACAAAGTCCCGTTTCTCCAGCCGCTCGCAGCCGCGATAAACTGCACGATATAGCTTAGCTACGGCCTGCTAAAGCCCAAAAAGGACTATCCGCTCGCCGCGGCGAATTTCCCGGGGATCATCTTTGGGCTACTAATCGCAATAACGGCGCTTTGAACCGCGCTTTTAGCGGCTTGATAAATTTTAAAACCGCCCGCGCCGCACCTTGTCTGCCGCGTCCGCAACGCTTTTTAGTCGCCTACTACGCTGCAACTACTCGATCGCTGTCAGCTGAGCCTGAGCTAGCTTACCACAAGCGCGCCCGCACCTCAAAAATCCATTACGACGTGGCTTTAAAATTTCACAAAATCGCTCGCTCCGCATTCAAATCTGACGAATTTAAATAACTTTTATACAAAATTTGATAAGCTTATTTTGATTAAAATTTTATCTTTAAAAGGACGAAAAATGAAAAAGGTCATCACTTGCGTCGATCAAAATGCGCTTGCCCCGGCGGTTAGAGATTACGGAATTTACGTCGCTAAAACCTTGGGTGCTGAGCTCGTATTTATTCACGTGGTTGAAATCCCGGAGCTTGGCGAGAATTTTTATGGGCTAGCCGCAGGCGGAATCGTCCTAGGAGAGAATGATATCCTTGCAAATAGCTACGGAAGTCCCACACTAGGCGGCGTGGATGCGGAAAAGGACCACGAAGAAGCCGAAGCGATGCTGAATGAATATATCTGCGCTGCGACTGCTGCGGGGGTCAAGGCTAGCAAGATCATCAAAGACGGCGATTTTATCGACGTTATCTCCGAGTATAAGGACGAGGCGGAGATATTTGTGCTCGGTATCAAGGGCTCAAATAACGAGGACGTAGGCTTTAATGCAAGCGTGCTGATCAAAGAGCTTCACGTGCCGTCGCTGCTCGTGAATAAGGAATTTTCGCCGATAAACTCCGTGCTCATTGCGTTTGACGGCACTGACGCGGCGAAACGCACGCTTGAGTTTATAAAGAGCTCAAAGCTTCTTGCGAGCGCACATAAGCATGTCTTGCACATCAATGCGGGTGCCACAGAGGGCGAGCGGATGCTAGATCTGGCGCGCGAAATTTTAGGCACTCAAAACGCCACTTTCAAATTCATCCAAGCCGAAGTGCCCGCCGATGAGATCATCAAATATCGCCGCGCTAATAACCTCGATCTGATCGCTACCGGCGCCTTTACGAAGGGCTTTTTCAAAAAGCTCTTTTTAGGCAGCGTCTCCGAGGATATCTTGCACAATGCGCTTGTACCGGTGCTAGTGCTATCGTAGCCGCAAGACCAAACGCCGATAAACGCTAAATTCCGTCGCTTACGTTATTTTAAAGCGGCGGAATTTTAGAATTTTAAATTTTTAAATCCTTCGTTTTTTAAATTCATATACTTTTTAAAATTTATATAAATTTTGCTTAAAAATTCGTCAATATATCTTATTAAATTCCCTTAAATTAGTAATTACATATAAAATTTTATGATTTAGTTTATTAAAAATTTTATTATTATTTAAGAAGAATTGTAAGATAATCCCGCTAATAAATTGATATAGATTATAAAATCTAAAAAGGATTTTTTTATGAAAAAGGGTAAAATTTTACTTTCTTTTGCGCTACTTTGCTCGCCGTTTTGGCTTACTGCGGCGCAAAATAGCGGCGCTTCTCAAAACTCGTCCGCTGCAAGCTCCGTCTCCAAAATTTCGTCGTCGCAAAGCTCTGCGCAAAAGCCTGGAAGCCCTACCGCTGTAAATTCCGCGCCGCAGGGCAACGCCGTCGTAAGTTCCGCTACTAAAGGCATTGCACAAAATTCTGCGCCGCAAAGCGGTAGCACGGCAAATTCTACGTTGCAGGGTTTGGACGACGATAACCTTGGCACCATAAACGTCACGGGCAAGGCCGATCTGTCCACTACCGAGGGCACGGGCTCTTATACGACGGGCAATATGAGCACCGCGACGGGGCTAAATTTAAGCATAAGAGAAACGCCGCAGTCCATAAGCGTCATCTCCAATCAGCTTTTAAAAGATCTTAGCTTACACAACGCCGAAGAGGCTCTTTCAAAATACGCCACCGGCATTTCGCTAAATAACGACGCGGGCGGCAATCGCATCGTCTCGCGCGGCTTTTATGTCGATAATATCCAAGAAGACGGCATCGCAAGCTCGGTTTCTAGCTCCGTGTTCGGGCCTCTTGGATCATCGAAGGAATTTACCGATTTGGAATTCTACGATCGCGTCGAGGTTCTGCGCGGCGTAGCGGGCCTTACGCAAAGCAACGGCGAGCCCGGCGGCACGATAAATTTAATCCGAAAGCGTCCGAGCGATCAGTTCGGCTTTAACGCAAGTCTAAGCGGCGGTAGCTGGGATAATTATCGCGGTATGATCGATGTAACGGACGCGGTAAATCAAAGCGGTACGGCACGCGCGCGGTTGATCGGAATTTTAAGTAAAACGGGCTCGTTTAAGGACTATCCGCGCAACGGCCATCGCGAAGGCATCGGCGTTTCGACGGAATTTGACGTGGCCGATAAAACGCTTCTTAGTGCGGGATTTTTGTGGCAAAAAACCGTCGGCGTCTATGATATTTACGGCGTGCCCGTTTTAGATAATCATGGAAATTTACTAAATTTACCGCGCAGAAGTTACTTCGGCTCGGATTGGGATAAGAGCGAATATAAAAAATTTAACGTCTACAGCGAGCTCTCGCACGAATTTAGCGATGATCTGAAAGCCTATGCGAGGCTCAATTATACCGATAGCGACAGCATGTTAAAATTCGGAGCGCTCGGCGGGGCAAATCCTTACAACGGCACTACGTCGCATACGGTGCGATATAGGATTTACGATAACGACTCCAAAGAGATCGGGTTTCAAACGGGGCTAGACGGTAAATTCGAAGCATTCGGGCAGAAGCACGACTTTTTCTTAAACGGCTCGCTTAGCAACGAAAAGCTTAATTGGCGCGAGACTAGGACGAGAGATTCGTCTCTGGCGTCGCTTGGGATGAATATTTATAACTGGGACCGCTCAAGGATTGCCCAGCCCGATTGGAACAATGCCGCTAGCTTTAAAGACCGAAGCTCCACTACCATAAAGCAGCGCGCGATCTCGCTCGGGACTAGATTAAACTTAACCGACGATTTTCACTTTTTGCTCGGCGGGCGCTTTTCGAAGGTAACTTACAGCAGGTATTATTATAATATTTTGCGCGGTACGGCTTCGCATAGCGCAAGCCCGAGCAAATCGGATTTTACGCCGTATGCGGGGGTAGTCTGGGACTTTGCGGATAATTTTTCGTGGTACGCAAGCTATGCCGAAATTTTTAAGCCGCAAGCTGCGCGCGACAAGGACGGTAAAATTTTAGATCCCGTAGTCGGCTATAATTTAGAAACCGGCGTGAAGGGAGAATTTTTTGACGGCGCGCTTAATACGAATGTCGCGCTATTTCAGATCATTCAGAAAAATAGGGCGATGAGCGATCCTCTTAATACAAACTACTCCATCGCCGAGGGCAAGGTGCGAAGCCGAGGCGTGGATGCCGAGCTACAAGGCTCGCTTACTGAGAATTGGAAATTATTCGCAGGATATACTTTCAACCGCAGCGTCTATTTAAAGACGGAAAGAGCCTCCGCAGCGGTCGATTATAGCAAGGGCGCAAACGCCAAACGCTACATTCCGAAGCATCTGTTTAAGCTCTATACGAACTATGAAATTCCGCTCGGCGAAAATCGTAAGGTTACTTTGGGCGCCGGCATGCGCTATCAGAGCAAAACCGCTTCGATATATCGCGAAAACGTTGCGCACTACGCCGCGCCGCAGAAAGCTTACGCGCTGTGGGACGCAAATGTCGGCTATCATTTCGACAAGCACTTTAGCGTAAATTTTGCGGTCAAAAACATCACGGATAAGAAGTATTTTCAAAATACGCAAAATCGCGTCGCGGGGATGAATAATTACTACGGCGAGCCGCGGAATTTTATGCTGACGCTTAATTATACATATTAGGTGCGGATGGAATTTTGCGCTTATGTAAATTTGGACAAACTCCCTCGCACGCGGTCGCGGATAAATTCGGACTTTATAAGAGCGCGAATAAAGCAGGTGCAGAGGCGCGAGACTAGGCTTTGTCGCAAGTAGTACGTAGCGAGGCGGGTAAAATTTAAACGAAGCCGCGGGATTAAAATTTAACTTGCGATTTGGTTGATTAGCGATTGATTAGTGTGGGCGATCCGGGCGATCGCGGGCAGGGGCGATAAATTTAATTTCGCGAAATTCCAAGCGAATTAAACGCGCAGACTTGCGAGCATAAAATCCGCTCGCGAGCTTGCGGGATCAAATTTAATCCCGCGATCTCGCTGTAACCGGCGCTAAATTTTAAAATTTAAAGAGAAAATTTGAAAACGCTAAAGCAATTTTTTGAAATTCTACGTCCGCACTGGTTCGGCAAGGGCGCGGCGAAGCTGTGGGCGCTGCTGCTGATCGCGCTTGGTTTTAGCCTCGCTATCATCAAAATCAGCGTGCTGATGAACGCGTGGGATAAGCGCTTTTACGACGCGCTAAGCGAGCTTAAAGGCGAGCTGATCCCCGCGCTCGTGGGCGAGTTTTTGCTCTACACGGCGCTCATCGTGCTTTTCATCGTCTGCGGCAGCTGGCTTCGCAAACTGCTCGTAATCGTCTGGCGCGAGCGGCTAAGCGCGATGATGGAGCGCAAATGGCTGCATAACGCAAACTTCTACCGCACGAGCCTTGATGGAAATTTCAGCGCCGGGGGCGGATCAAATTTAGAAAAACCTGGCAACGTAAATTTAAACGAGCACGGCGACGAAAATTTTAAAAATTTAAAAGACGCGGGAAATTTCAAAGAGCATTTTGGGCGAGATACGGGCGGCTTTAATGAACGTGCGGTGCCTGCGAGCGATCGCGCAGAGTATCTTGCAAGCGAGGCGAGTGGCACCGATGTGAACGAAAATTTAAACCAGCAGCGTGAGGAAGATTTTAAAGAATATTGGGGACGAGATACGGGTAATTTAAACGAACGTGCGGCGTCCGTGAGGGCGCGGGCTGGGTGCCCCGCAACTGAAGCGGATGCCAAAGGTTCGTTTAAAGCTTCCGAAGACCGGAGAATTGCAAAGCTAGACAACCCCGATCAGCGTATCGCCGAGGACAGCTTGCTGCTCGTGCAAAAAAGCGTCGATCTCGTAAAATCGCTCGTCTATAATCTCGCCAAGCTCATCGCCTTCGTTGCGATATTGTGGCAAGTCTCGAAGGTACTGAAATTTGAAATTTTCGGCATGCGCTTTGAGATCGAAGGCTTTTTGCTCTACGTAGCGCTCCTTTATACGCTGCTTTGCTCGCTGATTACGCATCTCATCGGGCGCAGGCTTAGGGGGCTAAATTTTGTCAAGCAGCGCGCCGAAGCCGATTATCGCTCGAACCTACTGCTAGTGCGCGAAAATGCAGAAGCCGTAGCCTTTATGCGCGGAGAGGATGCCGAGCGCGGCCGCTTCCGCGCGAGCTTCGGCGAGATCATGAGAAACTGGCGCAGCATCATGAATACGGAATTCCGCCTCGAATGCTTTTCGGCAAGCTACCTAAAAATCACGAATTTAATCCCGATCTTTGCCTGCTTGCCGCTGTATTTGTCGCGCGCGATGAGCTTTGGCGACATGATGCAGGCGCGCTCGGCATTTTACAGCGTGCAGGACGGATTTGCGTGGTTTATGGATTATTACAAGCAGATCATGGAGTGGGCGGCGAGCGTGCAGAGGATCTATGAGTTCATCTCGCGCATGGACGGCGAGAGCGCAAATCTGCGTGCTTGCGTCAAACAAAGCGACGAAAATTCCGCTCGTTGCGAGAGCTTGTCGGTCTTCACGCCTGCGGGCGAGCCGCTGATCGAGGATCTATGTTTTGAGCTTGTGCCCGGGCAGTTTATAATGCTGCGAGGCAAGAGCGGCGCGGGCAAAAGCACGGCTCTGCGCTATGCGGCGGGTCTTTGGAGATACGGCCGTGGCGAGATCAGCCTGCCGCGCACGGGTGTGATGTTTATCCCGCAAAAGCCCTATCTGGCGCCGCTTAGCCTAAAGGAGCTTATCGCTTATCCGCAGCCGCCGCGCGCAGACGACGCGGAATTTTTAGAAATTTTGCGTAGCGTAGGACTTAAGAAATTTGCTCGTATGCTAAACTCGCGCGCCGATTACGTTAAAATTTTAAGCGGCGGAGAGGCGCAGCGGCTCAGTTTCGCACGTATTCATTACCACAAGCCGAGCTTTGTTTTTGCCGACGAGATCACATCCGCGCTCGATCCCGGCTCTGCGCGCGAGCTGCTACTAGGGCTACGCGCGGATCTGCCGAGGCTCGGCATGCTAGCGATCGTGCATCAGACGGGGCTTGAGGACATATTCGAGCGGACGATAGAGCTTTAAATTTCATCGTTTAAATTTCACGCTGCAGGGATTTCGCCTTTAAATTCATATCTTTTTAAATCCAGATTTATTAAAATTACTCATTTATATTAAGCGGCGATAAAATTTAGCCGAGACGCTCGGTGCCTGTGCGCATGAGTAATTAGCGCTCGCTACATAGGCGCAGAGGCTCGCATCCGTATGTGCTCGGACATACATGCAGTCGTCAGCACGGCGGCGCCATGGGCCATACGACTACGCGGCGGCGAGCGGCTTGGAGGTCGGTAGCCGGCGCACGATCGCGATTTTGTGCGAAATTAAGTCGGTAAAATTTAAACGCAAGATGATCTGCCGAGGAGACGCCGCCTAGATAAAATTTTAAACCGAGCCGCGATCGGTAGCGTAACGGCGTGCTAAATGAGCGGGCTGCGGCAGCCGCGCATCGCGCCGCTGCCGCGATAAGTCGGTAGCGCGTCGGATGGCGCGTAACACATCGGCGGCGCAGACGGCACGCCGTAGTCGAGAAGCGGAGCGGCGATACGTACCTACTCGGCGCCGTATGACATAACCTTCGCTCGTGCAAATCATCATCGTAACGGCGCTACGATCGAAGCGATCAGTACGGCCGCGACGGCGGATCGGCAGTACAAAGCGGCGCGGCGTAATTACGGCGATCACAGCATAAAATGCCGCAATATGGCAACCGCGATCGACAGGATGCGTATGTGGGCAAAGCGCAGTGCAAGTAGCGCAAACGCCGCGATACAATGATGGCGATCCGCGGAGCGTATAAGTGAAGCAGTGGTGCGGGCGGCGCAACAACGCCGAGGTGATACGATAGCGGCGACCGACGGGACGTAGCGCCACCGTAGCGTTCGCGGGCGCTACGCCTAAGCCGCTAAATTTTAAAAACGAGACAAGGAGATTTGATGCTTAATGCGGGGATTGTTTATAAATTTGCGCTCATCGTGCTGCTAGGCTGTGCGCTTTGTATTTTAGGCTTTTCGGGCGCCTACTTTGCGCGCGGCGAATACGACGAAGCATGGATGAGCCTGCATAAGATCGCGGGATTCGGTCTGCTTTGCGTCGCGATTTTGCACGTGATTACTAGGCGAAAGAAGCTCATAAAGCTCTGGGGCGAGTTTTTGGACGTGGTTTTGAGCCGCAAAAATCCCGGCTTTTGTAATATGGATCGCATCATCGGCGCGATCGAGCCTTATAATATCAGAGAGATTGCCGGTAAAATGGGCTTTAGTGCGGACGAGCTCGCTAAGATTTTGAAATCAAACGGTATCAAGCTTGTAAGCGCAGATCAAGGCCTGCGCGAGCTTGCGAAGTTTAACGACGAAAAAATTTTCTTCATCTTGGTGCTTTTGATCGAGGCAAAATTCGGCAAAGCGGGTGGATGTAAGGTCTAAATTTTAAAAGGCTAATAGCCCGCGTTTGCGATCGCCTCGGCTTGAGAGTGCGCGATGAGCGGATCGATGATCTCGTCGAACAAGCCGCCCGCCATGATCGCGTCTAGGCGGTAAAGCGTTAAATTTATGCGGTGGTCGCTGATGCGGTTTTGCGGATAGTTGTAGGTACGAATTCGCCCCGAGCGGTCGCCGGTGCCCACCTGATCCTTGCGATCTTTGCGCTCTTTTTCTAAGCGCTCCTGCTCCTGCATATCGTAAAGGCGCGCCTTCAGCACCTTCATCGCCGCCTCTTTGTTTTTGTGCTGATCCTTGCCGTCTTGGTTGGTGACGACTAAACCGGTCGGGATGTGAGTGATGCGAACGGCGCTATCGGTGGTATTTACGGACTGCCCGCCGTGACCGGAGCTGCGCATAACGTCGATGCGAAGGTCGTTCGGATTGATCTGTATCTCGCTATCCTCGATCTCGGGCATCACGGCGACGGTGATCGCGGAGGTATGCACCCTGCCCTGGCTCTCCGTTTCGGGGACGCGCTGCACGCGGTGGGTGCCGCCTTCAAATTTCAGCCGCGAATACGCTCCCGCGCCCTTTACGAGCAAGATCGCTTCTTTATAACCGCCGACGCTGCCTTCGCTGGTGCTTACGATCTCGCATTTATAACCGCGAAGATCGGCGTAGCGCAGATATGCGCCGAGTAGGTCGCCCGCAAACAGCGCCGCTTCGTCGCCGCCTGTACCAGCGCGGATCTCTAAAAAGATATTCTTATCGTCGTTGGGGTCTTTAGGAAGCAGTAAAATTTTGATTTTTTCTTCAAGCTGCGGCTTTTGCGTCTCTAAGCTTTTAAGCTCCTCTTTAGCTAGCTCGCCGAGATCGGCATCGCTCAGCAGGGCTTTGTTTTCTTCGATCTGATTTAAAATTTTAAGATACTCGCTAGCCGCCTCTTTGATCGGCTCGATACTGCGCTGCTCCTTAGATAGCGCCGTCATATTAGCGATATCCGCGGTAACTGCGGGATCGCTAAGCATGCGCGAAAGCTCGTCGTAGCGATCCAAAAAAGGCTTTAGTTTATCGGCTAGCATTTAAATTTTATGCGTAAGGGGCGCTTACGCAGCGGTTTTTAAAGAATTTACAAGTTTGGCTAGGCGGCTTACTTTTCTGCTCGCGGTCTGTTTTTTCAAAAAGCCCCTGCTTACGAAGCTGTGAAAGCTTTCATTAGCCGTTCTTAGAGCCTGAGTCGCTGCGTCTAGATCCTTGCTCTCGACCGCCTCTCTTACGGCTTTTGTGATATTTTTTACTCTGGTGCGATAAAATCTATTTCGCTCCGTTCTTTTTATGGTTTGTCTCGCGCGTTTTTCGGCGGATTTGTGATTTGCCATAACGTTCCTTTTCGGTTAAATTTGAACCTGCGATTATACGTAAAAAATATTTAATCGACGCTTAATTTAAGTAAATTTTAAATATAGTTTAAATTTATTAAGATTAAACTTTTTCTGGTAGAATTTCATGATTTTTATACAAGGATTTGATAATGAAACTTTTCGGGACGGACGGCGTACGAGGCAAAGCGGGAGAATTTTTGACCGCCGAGCTTGCGATGCGCGTAGCGATGGCAGCGGGAATTTATTTTAGGAAAAATTCCGTTACGAATATGATTTTAGTCGGCAAAGATACCCGCAGAAGCGGCTATATGATAGAAACCGCGATAGTAGCGGGCCTTACTTCGGTGGGCTATAACGTCCGCCAGATCGGACCGATGCCTACTCCTGCGATTGCCTTTCTTACGGAGGATATGCGCTGCGATGCGGGCATCATGATAAGCGCGAGCCACAATCCATACTACGACAACGGCATTAAATTTTTCAACAGCGAAGGCTTTAAACTCGACGAAAAAGAGGAAGCGCAGATCGAAAAAATTTATTTCAGCGACGATCTAATCGCCGAGGCGCGCACAAAAATGATGCAAATCGGCGCCGCAAAGCGCGTGGACGACGTCATCGGCAGATACATCGTGCATATTAAAAATTCCTTTCCGAAGCAAAAGACGCTACACGGGCTTCGCGTCGTGCTTGATTGCGCAAACGGAGCAAGCTACAGGGTCGCACCTACGGTATTTAATGAGCTGGGAGCCGAAACTATCGTCATCGGCGACGAGCCTAACGGCAAAAATATTAATGATGCTTGCGGCGCGCTAAGCCCGCAAAATTTAGCCTCGGAGGTCAAAAGATTACGCGCCGATGTCGGCTTTGCCTTTGACGGAGATGCCGACAGACTCGTAGTCGTGGACGAAAACGGCGAGATCATCCACGGCGACGCGC
>CALKQT010000097.1 GCA_937990735.1 uncultured Campylobacter sp.
AGTTCTGAAAATTTTAACGCCAAAAATTCCGATACCAAAAATTCGGGTGCACAGAATTCCGGCGCATAAAATTTAGCTCGCATGATAAAAAATAAAGCTACGTTAAAATTTAAAAATTTCACCGCCCGCCCGCGCTTTTTTTGGGTTCGCTTGCAGTTTGCGCGAGCAGGTGCGGCTCTTTGTTGCGCGCGTCCCGCCGAAGCCGTTTGCCTCAAAATATCAAAAGCCGATGGAAAACCGATCGGAGTGGGTAAAAATTTAAAAAGCCAAAATTTTAAAAACCGAAACGCTACGAGTACACATTGCGAGGCAAGTCGTTACATAGACTTTAATGCGGATTACGATACGGATTGCTACATACGCTTTATAGCATATTGCTGCAGCACATGCCAAAGCATAAACTTTAACGCAGATCGAGACTTAAATTTAAATATATGCCACGATATAAATTCTAGCGCGGATTACGACATAAATCTCGTCAAGGGTCACGGCATTAACCTAAGTATGACTTGCTACGACATACGCCCTAGTGCAGATCGCGACATAATTTCTAACGTAGATTATGATATAAATTCCAATAGGCATTGCGCCGCAAATTTTAAAATTTAAAATGCGAATTTAAAACGAATTTAGCAGTTTTAAAAGCAGATTCAAGGACGGATTTCAGATTATGAAATTTTTAAATTTAAAAGTTGCTGCTGCCGTGTTTGCGTTGCTGCTCGCAGGCTGCGACGGATGGAAGCACCATCTAAGCAGCGACGGCACCTCGCTCGCCTCCAAGTTCGACCCCTCCAAGCGCACGCTAAAGATCGAGGGCAATGATAAGCCGCTCGTGCTGTTTTTCTACGCAAGTAGCCGAATTTAGAAATTCTAAAATTTTAAAATTTATACAAAATTCTACGATTTGGAATTTTGATGAAATTTCTACAGCTACCAGCTTCCGCTAGCACCGCCTCCGCCGAAACTTCCGCCTCCCCCACTGAAGCTGCCTCCGCTAAAACCGCCACTTCCTCCAAATCTGCCAAAATCCCCGGATGAGCCGCCTCTCATGCGCGATGAGCGCGCGATTTCGCTTATGATGTCCGCGCTTGAGATTATATCCTCGTCGCTTCTTCTGAGGCGCGTCACGCGGCGGCTTAGTATCGCGAAAAGTAAGACCGCAAAAAGCACCATAAAGATCGCAAAGTCCTTATTGCTCGGATCCTGCTGCGCGTTGGCGTTAAGGGGGTCAAATTTTATATCGCCGCCTTCGATCGTGCTGATGATCGCCGAAATCCCGCTAATGACGCCACTTTCGTAATCCCCCTGCCTAAAATAGGGCAGAATTTTATTGTTGATGATGCGTTTAGCGCGCATATCGGTTAGCACGCCCTCTAGCCCATATCCGACCTCGATACGCACTTTATGCTCGTGCGGAGCGACGAGCAGCAGTACGCCGTTGTCGCGACCTTTTTGCCCGATACCAAGAGCGCGCGCCTGCTCTACGCCGATTTCTTCGATAGAGTAATCTCCGAGCGATTTTAGGCTTATGAACATGATCTGGTTTGTGGAATTTTTATCGAAAGTCGTTAAAATTTCATTCAGACTCTCTCTCGCGGCTGGGCGTAAAATGCCAGCCTCATCGATTACAGCGGTGCCGTTTGGACGGGCCAGATACTCGCTGGGCGCGGCAACGCTTATTACAAATAGCGCCATTATGGCAAAAGCAAATCTCCAAGCCACTCTCATCGCAGCTCCACCAAGGTCTCTTCTATCTCGTTATTTTCGCTATTTTTAGGCACTTGCATGGCTAGCTCGCACAGCGCGTCCATCGCCTTTAAAACGGCAGGCTCAAGACCTTGCGTGCTAGGGTTAAATTCCGTCGTGATACGTTCAAACTCAACCTTAGAGATAAACTCTGCCGCTCGCGCGCCGCAGATGATATGAGCGCAGCGTTCGCGGACGCAGACACAAAACATTATCGCTTCTTTTACGCTGCCGTAGCGCTCGTAAAATTTTAGCATCGCAAACTCGCCCGAGAGCCGAAGTCTGCGAGATTTAGGCGTAATTATAGTTAAAAGCGTGGGGTATTTAGCTAGCAGAGCTTTAATCGTAATGAAGCTAAGTGCTACGATCTGCAGTAGCTCAGCTTTACTTATTTGCGGCACGAAGCACATAACGATGCCGATCGCAAACGCCGTTACTGCTGCCGCGCCATAGCTAGATTCGCAGTCCTCGCTTGCTTCGCGCGCGACCACGCAGACGATCTGCGCACCGCTTGCGGCTTCGGCTTTTGTGATTAGCTCGTGGATTTTTTGCTTGCACTGCTCGCTTAGCATTTGTCTCCCTTAGCGTTATTTAAACGAGACGCTAGGGGCTTTTTGGCTTGAGCTATCAGCGCTAAAGCTAGGTTTGGCGCCGCCTAATCCTACGATGCGCGCGATGATGTTCGTAGGAAAGGTTCTAATTAGCTTGTTGTATTCCTGCACCGAGGCGATGTAGTCCTTGCGCGCTACGGCGATGCGGTTTTCCGTGCCTTCGAGCTGATTTTGCAAGTCGGCGAAATTCTGATTTGCCTTAAGATCCGGATAGCGCTCAACTACCAGCATTAAGCGCGATAGGGCCGAGCTAAGCTCGCCTTGAGCGCCGTTAAATTTCGCAAACGCTTCCGGATCTTGCGCTAAACTTTCTACATTGATATTGACAGCGGTTGCCTTAGCGCGGGCATTTATAACGCCTTCTAAGGTATCTTTTTCATGGCTTGCGTAGCCCTTGACGGTTTCTACGAAATTTGGAATCAAATCGGCGCGGCGCTGATATTGGTTTTGTACCTGGCTCCACGCAGCCTTAACTTCTTCATCTTTGCTTACGAGTTTATTGTAAACAGGCACTGCAAATATCGCAAACGCGATCGCTGCAATCACTAAGACGATTAGAGCTTTGATTAAGATATGAAGCCCTCCTTTTTGGCGCGAATACTCTCCTCCGCCAAAGTTCTCGCCTCGCGCGGATAAGCCTTTATCGTCGTAACCTATACGCTCGTTATTTTCTCCTTGCAGCTCTTTCATTGAAATCTCCTTGGGATGTTGGAATTTAATTTGACTAAAATTTCATATTCGATCGTGCCGAAGCGCTTTGCCCAGGCTCGCGCATTGTCCAGCACGCAGATGCGCTCGCCGCCGAATTCCGCGCAGAAGCTATCCATCGACATTTTTCCGAGCATTTTTTGCCCGCTTGCAAGCGCCAGCTCGCCCTCGCCGTCGTAGCGAAATAGCCCGTCGGCGTAGCCCAGATCATAGGTGCCGATCCTCATATCGTGCGGCGCTTCAAATTTCGCGCCGTAGCCCACGCGCTCGCCTTTTTTTAGCACGCGCGAGCTGATCAGATCGGCATAGAGCTTTAGCACAGGGCCTAAATTTAGGCTCTCGTCAAATTGCGGATAGCCAAACTGTGCCATGCCTACGCGCACATATTCGTCCTCAAAACCCGCACTTCGCTCGATAGCTGCAGAATTGCTCGAATGAAATTTTAAATTTCTAAAGCCCGCGACGGCGGCTTTTTGCCCTGCGAGCCGCTTAAATTCTATAAAATTCTGTCTCTGCGCGAAAAAATCTCCACTTAGCTCGTCGCTTGCGCGAAAGTGTGTGAAAAAGCCACGTAGCTTAAATCCGCCCTCCCTGCACAGCCTAAGCGCCTCATCTAGCTCGCTTGCGCCGATGCCGTTTCTGTGCATCGCGGTATCTGCAGCGATATAAATTTTAAGCCCTCGTTTAAGACGCGAGAAGTAGCCAAGATCATTTACCGCGTAGCAAAACCGCTCGTCCTCGTCCCCGCGCGGAATGTGCGAGAGCACTAAAATTTCATCAAATAAATCCGCGATCTGCGCAGCTTCCGCAGCACTTCGCGTTACGGCGTGTACGAAGCCTAGTTTCGCCGCTTCCTCGCAGCAAAGCCTGCAGCCATGGCCATATGAATTATCCTTGGCTACCAAAAATACTCGCTCCGCTCCACCTACTTTGGCGGCGATCTGCGCTAGATTGTGCACATAAGCGGCGCGATCTAAGATGATCTCAGACATCGAAATTTAGCCCATAAGTACGGTATAAATATGGCAGTAGCTTACGCGCAGCGTAGTCGTATCCGTAGAATTTCGCGTAAACTTCTTTCAAGCTAGCCGCACCTGCGCGCTCGAAATCAAATACGTCGGTACCCGCGATCTTTGGTACGCGCTCATCTAAGAATTTAAAAAATTCCGCTCTCGCAGCCAAAAGCTCTTTTATATTTTTCTCAACCTCTTGCTTTTCAGATTCGTTCATCTCTGGTCCTTTAAATTTTCTAGTTTACCTAAAAATACGCGCTGCATCTCGTCGCGAAACTCGGGACTGCAGGCCTCGAAGCGGGTTACGATCACGGGCGTGGTGTTGCTTGCCCGCACGAGCGCCCAGCCGTCATCAAATCGCACTCTGATGCCGTCGATCTCGATAATATCGCGGATAGGCGGCAACTCCGCGATACCCGCGTGGATTTGAGCTTTAAGAGCCTCGATGATCTTAAATTTCGCCTCCTCGCTCGTATTAAATTTAATCTCATCGGTGCTAAAAACTCGCGGCAGCTTGTCTAGCTCGGCGTCTAAATCATATCCTTTAGCTACGAGCTCAAGCACGCGCATCATCGCATATACGCCGTCATCAAAGCCGAAATATCGCTCTTTAAAATAAATATGCCCGCTAACCTCGGCGGCAAGATCGATGCCAAGCTCCTTCATCGCCTTTTTGATATTGCTGTGGCCCGTTTTACCCATGAAGCTTTTGCCGATCTTATCGATGGTGTCATACATCGCTTGAGAGCATTTGACCTCGCCTAGGATGCGCGGATGGTGCATATTTAAGGCAAGCAGGCAGGCTAGCTCGTCGCCTTTGATGTTGCGGCGCGGCGTAAGCACGGCGATCCTATCGGCATCTCCGTCAAAGCCAAAGCCCAAGCTCACGCCGTCTTGCTTCATCGCAGCTTTAAGATCCGCTAAATTTTTCTCCTCGCTTGGGTCTGGGTGGTGGTTTGGGAAATTGCCGTCTGGCTGCGGGAATAAAACTTTAGCGTTTAGCTCTAGCCTTTCGACAATTTTAGTAACGGTAACGCCTGCCGCGCCGTTTGCGCAGTCAATGATAAAAGGCGCGGCAAAACCCTTAAGCGCTGCGAATTCCTTCTCAAAATATGCTAGATACTCGCTTAAAATGTCGTACCTCTCGGCGCTTGCGTTAGTTGGAATTTCAAAATTTGAACTCATCAGCTCTCGCACCTGCGCGCCTAGGCGTTTCAAATCCGCGCCAAAGAAGCTATCCGTGCCGATCGTTATTTTAAAGCCGTTGTAATTATTGGGATTGTGCGAGCCGGTGATCATTACGTTTGCATCAAATTTATGCGTAAATACGCTAAAATAGCCCACCGGCGTCGGCAGCAAGCCGATATTATAAACCCGCAATCCAGCGAAATTTAGCCCGCTTACGAAATAGCCGAAAAGCTCATCCGCGCTAAGACGGGCGTCGTATCCCACGCTAACGCGCTCAAGCCCTAAATTTGCGATATGTTTGCCCAGAGCGAAGCCGATCGCTTTTACGCTGCGCTCGTTTAGCTCTTCGCCCACGATGCCGCGAATATCGTATTCTCTAAAGATATCTTCGATCATAAAATTCCTTTAAATTTAAATCGCGGTATTTTATAAAAACTTGCTTAATATTTATATTATAAATGATAAAATCGCCGCTAAAATTCCAAAGGATGGTTATGAAAAAATTTATTCTAGCAGCGATTTTAGCGGCTTTTGCTTTTGCGGGAGATTACGAGCTCGTAGGTAGCGTAAATACTTCGTTTAGAATTTTTGGCAAAGACGATCGCATCGAAGTTATCGCGGTTAAAGATCCTAAGATCGACGGCGTGACCTGCTACGTCTCTTACGCCAAAAAAGGCGGTGCCAAAGAGATCATCGGCGTGGAGGAGGACCGCTCCGAAGCCTCTGTGTCGTGCGTACAGACAGCGCCTAGAATCATCATCAAAGAGGAGTTGAAAAAAGAGGATATTTTTGAAAAACGCAGCTCGTTAATTTTCAAAAAGACCCACGTAGTTAGGCTTTACGACGCGGCGCAGGGCTCGATAATCTATTTGGTTTATTCAGACAAAGTGATCGACGGCTCGCCTAATAACTCGATCTCGGCGATCCCGTGCCACCAAGCTGTGGGCGACGTGTGCGAGCTCGCATATACCCAAGGCAAAAAATAATAAGAAGGAATTCCGCAAAGATAGAATTTTATCGCAGCGGAATTCTAAATTAGAAATTACGCGATGAGATGACGCACGAAATTTAATAGAATTCGCTAAATCTGCAGCATTTTATAAAATTTTATCCGCGCCGTTAAATTCCTGCGCGAATGCCTAAGATGAGAATTTGACCGCTTTATCAAAGCATCTTAACGCATATTCGCGCTACGCTAGTAGGCGTGCGCTTGCAAGTCGTAAAATGAAAAATTAAGCAATTTTTGCTAAAATCTCGCGATTTTGAAAACCCTCGTAAATCTAAAGGAAATCAATGAAGACATTTTTTAGTATGGAGTGCGCGTCAGTGATGCTACTGATTTTGGCGCTAGCCTGTGCGATCGCCACTTTCGTAGAGACCGCTTACGGCACGGAAGTAGCTTGGGCAATGGTTTATTCTACTGCGTGGTTTGGCGCGCTGATGGTGCTTTTGGGAGTAAATTTAACCTACAATATCTATCGCTACCGCATGATTAAGCTTCGCACGCTACCTGCGCTGATTTTTCACGCGAGCTTTTTGTTTATGCTTGTTGGAGCGATTTTGACGAGATATTTCGGCTTTGAGGGCAATATCCATATAAGAGAGGGCGGCGAGAGCTCGATCGTAACGACTAAAGACGAGGTCGTTCAGCTCCTTACTTTAGGCAGTGACGGCGAGTTTATATCTGCTGACGAGAGCAAATTTTTAAACGGCGCAGGACGGATGAACTTCGATCTCAATCTAGACGTAGAGGGCAGGATCGCAAATTTAAAATTTAAAGAGCTAATAGAACACGGCGAGCTAAAATGGGTGCAAGATCCGACCGGACAGGCTCCTGCGCGCGTGGAGCTATTATTTTCAAACAATGTCGGTAGCCAAAATGTCTCCTTGCAATCAGGCGAAAGCATGGAGATAGGCGAGCTTAGTATCACTTTTAACGCAGAGCCTAAAAGTAAGAATTTCATCTACATAAAATCCAAAGACGGTAAATTCTATCTAAACTCAAGCCTTGATATAAACGCCACTAAAATGGCTGATATGAGCACTGCGCCGCTTAAGAAAAACGAGGATAATCCGCTAGGCAATCTCTTGCTTTACAGCTTCGACGGAATAAATTTCGCTCCCGTTAGCTTGCTTAGCTCTGCGGTCGAGAAATTCGTCCCGGTCGCTACGAATTTACCGGGTGAGCCCGGCGTAGTAGCTACGCTAAGCTTTGCGGGGCAGAGTCGCGAAATCTACGTACCTAGGGATTCGCATGGCGCTAGCTACAAGGTAGGCGATAAGAATTTCATCGTAGCCTTGGCGCCAAAGATGCTTCATCTGCCTTTTAAAATCGCGCTTCGCGACTTTGTGATGGATCGCTATCCAGGCACCAGTTCGCCATCCGGCTATAAAAGCGAAATCACGCTAAAAGACGGCAATACGAGCTTTGATTATGATATTTTTATGAATCACGTGCTCGATTACGGCGGATACCGATTTTTCCAAAGCTCATACGACACGGATGAGCGCGGCACCGTGCTTTCGGTCAATAAAGACCCCGGCAAAGCTCCAACTTACATCGGCTATTTTTTGCTTTGCGTAGGGATGTTTTTTAACTTTTTCAACCGGGGCTCGCGCTTTTTCAAGCTATCGCGCTTAATTAGCGAAAATACACATCTTGCTCGCGAAAAAGATGTAAATTCTAAAAATTCCACATCCAACCCAACGCCTGCGAGTCCCGTAGAAAGCTCTGCATCAAAACGCGCCAAAAAAACGCGGCGCGGCACTAAAGGTGCGGCATTAGCATTAGTAGGCGCGTTGGCTTTGAGTTTGGCTGCATTGTATCCTAGCACAGCAGATGCTGAACAAAACTCCACGACTCAAAATTCTATTTCGCAAAATTCCGCCTCAAATGCAGCCGCAGAAAATCCAGCGCCACAAAGCCCGGCTATCGTGCAAGATCCCGCTTCGCAAAATTCCGCGCAAAATTCCGCGCAGAATTCGGCCGCTGAAAATTCCAAGCAGGGCTCCGCTTCGCAAGAATCTGCAGCGGAGCAAGACTCCATCCCGCCGCATAATTTTTCTACTATGGGAGGCGAGCTAATTGTGCCGAAATTCGATCCTAAATTTAGCGAAGATCTAGCAAGCCTCGTAATTCAGGGATTTGATGGGCGAATGGAGCCTTTTGATACCGTTTCTAGGGAGCTTTTAAATAAAATTTACCGTGCCGACAACTACAAGGCGTCAAATGGCGAAATTTTAAACCATAACGCCGCTGCGCTTTCGTTTATGCTAAATCAAAGCTACTGGAGGCGTGCGCCGATCATCAAGGTTAGCGAGCCGGAGCTTAAAAAAATTCTAGGTATGGATGAGAAGCAAAGCCACGCCAGTATGATGGATTTTTTCGAATTTAAAGGTGGCGAGAGCTACTACAAGCTTGATAAAATGGTCGAGGAGATCAACCGAAAGCCTTTGGGCAATCGCGGCGTACTAGATAAAGAGATCATCAAGGTAAATGAGCGCGTAAACGTCTTTTACTCGGCGTTTATGGGGGATTATTTTAGAATTATTCCGGTTAAGAACGCTAAAAATAACGAGTGGCTTTCGCCGCTATATCTAGGCGATGCGCTGGATCAAAACGAATCAACTGAAGTTAAAAAGATGATGGGAATATTCGTTTCGTCCGTGGTCTATGCCCAAGAAAGCGGGGATTGGAGCGGCGCAGAAAAGATGCTAAGCTACGTCAAAAAATACCAGGCACAAAACGGCGCAAATTTAATGCCTAGCGAGAGCGCGATAAAATATGAAATTTTATTTAATAAGGCTAAAATTTTTTCTCGCCTCTTTCCGATCTACACTATCTCGGGATTTTTGCTTCTGATCTTTATCTTTCTTAGGATGATGAAGCCCGCCCTTCGCTTAGGCGGCGCGTTTAAGCTCGTTTATATCGTAAATATCATCGCTTTCATCGCGCATACCGCGGGTCTTGCGCTGCGCGGCTATGTCTCAGGGCACGCGCCGTGGAGCAACTCCTACGAATCGCTCATCTACATCGCGTGGGCGCTGTCGCTAAGCGGCATTTTTTTCTCGCGCAAATCCGCTATTTCGCTGGCGCTAACGTCAATAATGGCGGGCATAACGCTGATGGTGGCACATCTTAGCGACATCGATCCGCAGATCACTAATCTCCAGCCGGTTCTAAAATCGCACTGGCTTACGATCCATGTCTCGGTAATCACTGCAAGTTACGGATTTTTAGGCCTTTGCATGCTGCTTGGAATTTTTACCCTCGTGATGTTTCTGTTCGACAAGAAAAACCCCGAGATTGCGCGCAATATCACGGAGGCTACGCATATCAACGAAATGTCGATGATCCTGGGGCTTTGTTTGCTGACGGTGGGCAACTTCCTAGGCGGCGTGTGGGCGAATGAAAGCTGGGGGCGCTACTGGGGCTGGGATCCGAAGGAGACCTGGGCGCTCATTACGATTTTCATCTATGCGGTGGTAGTGCATTTTAGATTTATGCCTAAGCTCAACAATCAATTCGCTTTTGCCGTAGCCTCGATGTTTGCGTATTTTAGCGTCATAATGACCTATTTCGGCGTAAATTTCTATCTAAGCGGAATGCACTCATACGCTAGCGGCGAGCGCATTCCAGTGCCCGGCTGGGCGTACGTGATGGTCGCCTCGATGATAGCTCTTGCGATCGCGGCGTATTTTCGCTCGGGCAAATCGGCTAGACTTTAAAACCCCGCAGAATTTTATAGAATTTTACGGCTCGCGATTGCGCTAAATTTTAAAATTTTGCATCGCGACAGAATTTTTGATGCTTGAAATTTTAAGGCGTCGTAAAATTCTAATGATTTGGAATTTGTGCCGCTATGGGGTTTTAATGTTTTAAATTTTACTTCTAGTGGAATTTTTTCATGCGACAGAAGCTCGATGAATTCTAGAATTTTAAAATTTCAGATAGCGCGCTAGTGCAAAATTCGCCCCGCCGCTGCCATAACCGAGCAGTGAAATTTTAAAATTTGATTTTATAAATTCTATGCTCATCTTTAAATTTAAAATTTAAAATCTCGCTCTTTATGAAATTTTATTTATGATGTCGAAATTTTAAAATTTCGCACGCCATTGTCGCAGCAACTTTTGCGCGATAAAATTTTAAAATTTTAAATTTCGCGCCATGATAGAACATGACAGAATTTGAAAATTTATAAAATTTTAAACTGCGAAAACGCCTCGCTAGGCATTAAAATTATCTTAAAATATAATTTAGCTTGCAAGATTAAGCTAAATTTCTGCTTATAATCATATTGATTTAATCTTTATTTGGCTAAAATTGACGCTTATCAATTTCTTAATTTGAAAGGATAAAGATGTCTGATCTAAAACAGGATAGACGAGGCTTTATCGGGCTTACTTTCGGCGCAGTTGCCGCTGTGGGTGGCGTTTTCGCACTCGTGGGGATGAAGAAATCGTGGGATCCGCTACCTAGCGTGCGCGCCGCCGGCGTCACTACGGTAGATTTAAGTCCGATCAAAGAGGGCGAGCTGTATCAAACACAGTGGCGCAAAAAGCCGATTTTCGTGCTTAAAAAGACTGCCGATATGCCTAAAAACGATGCCCGCGACGTCGTCGTAGGGGATGCTAGATATACGCTTTGCATAGGGCTTTGCACGCATTTGGGCTGTATTCCTAGCTACAAGCCATCGACGCAACAATTCATTTGTGCATGTCACGGCGGGATTTTCGATGCTAACGGTATAAACGTGTTCGGTCCGCCGCCGCGCCCTATGGATATACCGCCCTTTAAAATCGACGGAACGAAACTCGTTTTAGGCGAAGAGGGCCCCGAATACCAAGCCCTAAAGCAGAAAGCATAGGAGGCGCAGATGGCACATATCAGAAAAGCTACGGGAGTTTGGGATTGGTTCGACCAAAGGCTCGCCGTAACGAAATTTTTCAAGGTGATGGTAAGCGAGTATTGGATTCCTAAAAATATCAGCTTCCTTTGGGCGATGGGCGTTATTTTGATGACGCTATTTATAGTTTTGTTCGTTAGTGGACTAATGCTCGTGATGTATTACAAACCGGATGTAAATCTTGCATTTGATAGCGTAAATTTCACGATTATGAAGGAGGTCGAATACGGCTGGCTATGGCGACATATCCACGCAGTATCGGCATCAGTCGTATTTTTGATCCTATACATTCATACTTTAGTAGCTATTTATTACCGCTCGTATAAGCAAGGGCGAGAGATGATTTGGGTAAGCGGAATGCTGCTTTTCATCATCTTTTCGGCGGAAGCTTTCAGCGGCTATATGCTTCCGTGGGGGCAGATGAGCTACTGGGCGGCTATGGTTATTACTAATCTTTTTGGAGGAATTCCCGTAGTGGGCGACGCGATAGTCGAATGGATTCGCGGCGATTATGCTGTTAGTGATCCGACGCTGACGCGATTTTTTATGCTTCACGTCTGTTTGCTGCCTATTGTGGTGGTTGCGGTGCTGGCAGTGCATTTTTATTCGCTTAGATTTCCGCATGTAAATAACCTAGACGGCGAGGAGATTGACTTTGAGCTCGAGGGCGAGAAGTATTTGGAAGGAAAAACTAGCGAAAGCAAGGTAATTCCGTTTTGGCCGGGCTTTTTGGCGAAGGATTTTTTCTACGTCAGTATCTTTATGATATTTTTCTTTTATCTGGTCGGCTTTCACTTCGATTTTGCGATGGATCCGATAAATTTCGAGCCGGCAAACAGCCTCAAAACCCCGACGCATATCTATCCGGAGTGGTACTTCCTTTGGGAGTATGAAATTCTGCGCGGATTTTACTTCGACGTAGGACCGCTTAAGGCTGCCGACATCGGACTTATCGCCTTTGCGTTTGCCGGGATTTCGCTATTTTTTATCCCGTTATTTGACCGCAGCAGCGTAGTAGCGCCTGCGCACAAAAACAAAGCGTTTTTCATTTGGTTTTGGGTTTTGGTAATCGACATGATCCTGCTTAGCCTTTTCGGCAAGCTCCCTGCAGACGGCGCGGAGCTCGGTATCGAAAATAAATACTGGGGCTTTGCTTTATCGATCATATATATCGGATTGCTCGTCGTAGTGCTTCCGCTAATTACAATTGCAGAAAGAAAGAGGGTCTAGCCATGAAAGAGATAAGAACCCTAATCTTAGTGCTTTTTTGTGTGGGAATTTTATACTGGTTTATCGAGCCTTATGCTCATACTAAGCTCAGTCCGCACACCGATCCGGTAAATTACGACTTTGCAGCAGGCGATACGGCTTTGGCTGCGCATAACGTAGCCGCAGCAGAAAGCGCTTTGGCCGCAGCTGAAAAAGGCGGGGATGAGACGATGATAAAAAATTCTAAAAAAGCCCTAGCCAGCGCGAAAGAGCAACAAGACAAAACGGTGCTTTTTTGGGATGAGATAAATAAAATCGATCTTAGCAAAGGCGATGCCGTGCGCGGCGCCGAGACCTTTACAAATGCAGGCTGCACCGCATGTCATGGAGTAAAAAGTGCAAATATCCCCGCTCCTATGGACGCGGCAAGCGCTAGTGCCGCATACGGCGTCAATCCTCCGGATCTTAGCAGCGCAGGCTATCTATACACCGATAAATTCTTAGCTGCGCTCATCAAAGATCCGATCATGGCTCTTAAGCTAGATCAGAAATTTGGCGACGAAAAACCTTTTCCGATGCCTGGATTTTTCGGTGCAGGCGGTGATCTAAATCAAGAGATCGCCGATATCGTAGCCTATCTAAAATCGCTCGCTCCTAGCGAGGCTAAGCTAATCGCCTCTGAGGCTGCTGCTAGCGGTATCAAGCAAGGCACCGAACTAAATGAAGCGCAGAAAAAATTCCTTTTAAGCAAGGCGGTTTTTGAGGATGCTTGTCTAAGATGCCACGACGTCAAATATGATAAGCTCTTTGCATCCGGCGACAAGGCTAGCTTGGCTGCGTATATGGGCTCTACGCCTCCTGATCTTTCGATGATGATCCGTTCTAAAGGCGCCAACTATCTGCACGAGTTTATCAATGATACGCAAAAGAAGCTTCCAGGCACTTCGATGCCGCGCGTAGGCTTGAACGAAAACGCTGAAGCCAAGGTCGTGGAGTATCTAGCTGACGTAGGCGATAGCAAAAAAGCCGAGCGTGAAGCTACGACCATAAATATTATGATATATTTCTTGATCCTTTCTGTTTTTGCAGGTCTTTGGAAAAGCAAAATTTGGTCGAAACTTCATTAAAATTTTAGCAGTCGGAGTAAAATCCGACTGCCTTTTAAAATTCCGCCATATCCTAAATTCTATTAAATTATATCTATCAAAAAGCTCTTGCAATTGAGAATTTAGCCGCTTTCGTGCTTTATGATAACCGCTTTTTTTATTACTTTTTAAGATTTTTCTACATATAATTGCCGCTCGATTTTGAAATTTAATGTATGAATTCAACTCAAGAAGGTTCAGATGAAATTTTTTAGATTTGCGGTTTTAGCTCTAATTTTTCCGCTTGCTATGCTTTTTGCGGATACGGATTATCGCGCCGAAGCAGCGACGATAAAAGAGAAATTTGCTCAAGCGATCAAGCTTTATGTCGATGGTAATAATTCTGAGGCTAGAAAGATAACTCAAGAGGCGTATTTTGGGCATTTTGAAAATCTAGAAGCCGGCATTCGCATAAATTTGGGACAGAAAAAATCCTACGATATGGAGAAGCAATTCGGCGATATCCGTAAAGCAATCAAAGCAGAAAAGCCTCTAAATGAGATCCAAGCGATGATCGATAATCTAAATCGCGAGATTGATGAGGTTCTGCCTGCGATCGAATCTGGTCATCGTCTCGTAGCCGAGTATCAAGACGGAGGCGACGGCAGCACTTCTGCGCCAGCCTCAGGTGGGAATTCCGCAGCATCCGGTACAACTTCGCCTTGGATGAGCGTCTATACGGAATTTAAAACTGAGCTGGATAACGCTAAAGCTGCGTTTGATAAAAAAGACGCTGCTGCGTTAAAAGCTGCGCTAAATCGCGCGAAATTTGATATCTACCGCAACGAACGCCTAGAAGAGGCGGTACGAAAATATGTCTCGTCTCAGACCGATCAATCAATCCAGCAGATCATCGGAAATCTATTGCGCGAGGATGCGGATACGGATAAATCAAAATTTGACGAAGCGATAAACGCCCTAGATAATCTAGCATTAAAAGCCGTAAATGATCTACCGCAAGAAAGCTACTCCATAGCACCGCAGACTGCGTTAGCACAAAGCGATACTAGTGAGGATGAGGGCAAGGATTTTGCACCGATCGTGCAAAATATCAAGGATAAGATGGCTAAGGTTTTGACGCTTTATGAAAGCGGTAAGGTTGATGATGCGATCGACGAAAGCGGCAATATCTACTTCGATGAATACGAAGAGAGCGGCATGGAAAATATCGTCGGCGCTAAAAATACTCAGCTCAAGCTAGACACCGAAGCAAGCTTTAATAAAATTTCAGCTCTTATGCGCGCGGGCGCTTCCAAAGAACAAATCGTAGCGGCGCAAAATAAGCTATTTGATCAGCTTACCCAAAGCCTAGAGCTAACGAAGAAATCAAGCAACTGGGATCTATTCTTATACGCGTTTATCATCATCTTGCGCGAAGGATTTGAAGCGCTCATCATCGTAGCCGCAGTCATCGCTTTGCTTATAAAATCCGGCAACTCAAAGCACCTAAATATCGTTTACAGCGCTCTTGGCGTCGCGGTTGTGCTAAGTATCGCTACGGCTTACGGGCTGAATTATATCTTTGGTAGCGAAAATGCAGGACAAACGCGCGAAGTGATGGAGGGTGCAGTGATGCTAATCGCCGTAGTTCTGCTATTTTACGTGGGCTTTTGGCTTCTTTCAAATGCAAGCTCCAAAAAGTGGAGCGCCTATATCCAAGGTCAAATTTCAAACAGCCTAAGTTCTGGCGATAGCAAGATGCTTTGGTGGACGGTATTTTTGGCAGTTTATCGCGAGGGCGCAGAGACGGTGCTATTTTATTTGGCACTACTTTTCGATGCTAAAAGTCCGGCAGCTACCAGCATGGTAGCAGCAGGCTTTGTAGCGGGTCTAGCGGCTCTTATCATAGTTTATATCGTCATCAAAAAATTCTCGCTTAAAATCGCTATCAAGCCATTTTTCATCGCTACATCGGTCATTATCTTTTATATGTCCGTCGTATTCGTGGGCAAGGGCGTGATGGAGCTAGTCGAGGGCAAGGTATTCGTGCCTACGGTAATAGACGGGCTTCCAACGATTACGTGGATCGGATTTTATCCTTACGTCCAGAGCCTCGTGCCGCAAGCGGTGATGATCGTGCTTCTAATCGTAGGAATTTTGATCTTAAAAAATAAGCAAAAAAATAAATCTTAATAAGGAGAGAAAAGATGAAAAAGATTTTTTCAGGTATGTTGGCACTAAGCCTAGCCTCTGTTATAGCAATGGCGGGAGAGCATCCGATCGGCGAGCCGATTGAGCAAAATGGAATGGAGATCGCTGCTGTGTATCTTCAGCCTATCGATATGGAGCCTAAAGGCATCGATCTAGCTCCTAGCAAAGCGGATATCCACCTTGAGGCGGATATCCACGCTATTAAAGGTAACGCAAACGGATTTGGCGAGGGCGAATGGATCCCTTATCTAAAAATAGCTTACGTGCTTAAAAACCTAGACACAGGCAAGATTCAAAAGGGAAATTTCATGCCGATGGTAGCTAGCGACGGCCCTCACTACGGTGCTAATATCAAGATGGTAAACGGTGTAGGCAACTACGAGCTAACCTACAACATCGAAAATCCAAGTGCCAACGGATTCGGCCGCCACGCGGACAAAGCGACCGGCGTAGGCAAATGGTGGGAGCCGTTCTCGGTTAAATACACCTTCCAATACACAGGCGCTCCTAAAGAGTAAATCATAGCTGGCTCCGCCGAGTTCGTTTTCGGCGGAGCTCTAGCGGTATCGGGTTTAGCCGCACGCTTTAAATTTAAGGCGGTTACTTTAGCCCGTTTAAATTTAAATATTACGCCGCAGCCAAAGCGTATCGTTTTGCTTCAATGCGTTTAAGCTTACGAATGTTTTAAGCACAAAGTGGCAAAATTTTAAAATTTCAAGATACTTGAAATTTTAAAATTTTAAATTTGGCGCAGCGCAAGGGCGAGATAAAACCAAAGCGAGAGCGAGGCAAAATTTCTCTTTGCGGGCGGCTCTCGCCGCTGCGAACTTTTGCGAGCGGATTTGAAATTTTAAAATTTACAAAATGGCGTAGGTTTTAAAATTTTAAAATTTAAGCAATTATAGGCGATTTACGCGCATTAGGCTCGATGAGGATTTTTGATGACGATATTTTTTTATCACGTTAG
Source organism: uncultured Campylobacter sp. (assembly GCA_937990735.1). Lineage (GTDB taxonomy): Bacteria > Campylobacterota > Campylobacteria > Campylobacterales > Campylobacteraceae > Campylobacter_B. The sequence continues at coordinate 16,645 of CALKQT010000097.1, forward strand.
CTTGGCTCTGTTTCCGCTCGCGTTTTTAAGCGCGTATCTGGGCGGCAGGCGCTTTATTGGCGCATCGTTTTTGCCCGCGCTTTTGGGGGCTGCATTCGGGGCGCTGTGCTTTAGCGCATTTGCGCGCTCGGCAAACGCCGATACAGGCAAGATTATATTTGACGCGCTCGCACTTTTAGCGCTGCTCGCACTACTGCTTGCGTTTAAGCTTAAGCGCTTCTATCTTACCGCCGCAGTTCTTTTTGCTCTTGGTTGTGCATATGGATTTGAATACCGCTTCATAGGGATGAATTTTAAAATTTTCTCCGGCGAGCTACTTGACAGCTTCAGCCTAACCAACCTCTTTATGGCGGTTTTAGGTGCGCTGGCGCTCATTTTATTCTATTTTATTTATCGCTCAGCTCTAGCGCGCGCGAGCAGGAGCGCAAAGCTGGCATCGTTTGCTCTTGCGTGGATGTTTGCCTTCATCGCTAAAATCGGCTTTTTAGGTCTTGATCTGCGCCAGGCAGATGCGCCCAAAGCGCTAGCTGCGAAGGGTTTTGAAGGGCTTTCAAATGCGATCGGCTCGTCCGAGTTTCTAAGCGTCATCGCTAAAATCATCCATTACAACAACTCCTATCTGACGCTAGCTCTTTGCCTTATAGCTGCGCTAATTGCTCTGCTTACGGCATTTCGTGCGCCAAGGTGGGTGCCTCGCGAATCGGACATTATAAAATTTAGAGAGGTTAAAGCGGGCAGATTCGCCATTTTTAGAGATTTTAGCCTGATCTTATCGCTTGGGGTTTTAATCAGCTTTTTGGGGCTTTATTATATCTTGGTCGCTTCAAAACCGCCTACGATCGACGAGCCTAAGATTATCGAGCCGCAAGGCGCGGAATTCATAATCGATGCAAACATCGTAAAGGACGGCAAGCTGCACCGCTTTGCCTACGTCACCGACGACGGGCATAAGGTCAGGTTTTTTCTACTAAACCGCTTCACGGACAAATTTGCCCCGGTCGCGGTTTTTGATGCGTGCTCGATCTGCGGCGATATGGGCTATATCAAAAAAGGTGACGAGCTCATCTGCATCGCTTGCAACGTGCGTATATTTTTGCCGAGCGTCGGCAAACTGGGCGGTTGCAATCCGATCCCGCTAGATTATAAGCTAGAGGGGCAAAATATCGTCATCGCGCTTAAGACGATTGAGGACGGCGCGTCCTATTTCTCGGAGATCGTGGATAAAAAGGTGATCGATCCGGTCAGTAGAAAAGAAATTTTAAACACCTCTAAATTTAGCTATCTTTACTATGGACGCACCTACTTTTTCGAAAGCGAAGCGAATGCAAACGCCTTCACCGCGCACCCCGAGCGCTATGTAGATGAAAACGGCACGCTAAAGGAGCTTAAATAATGTTTTTACGCATCATCAAATCTTCCATTTTAAACTCCAGGGATAGCAAAATTTTAGCGTTTTTGACCATATTTTTATCGGTTTCGCTGATCGCTTGCATGCTAAATATCACGCTAAAAATCGGCGATCAGGTCGCTAAGGAGCTGCGCAGCTACGGCTCGAATATCGTCGTGCTACCGCGTTCGCAAAGCCTAAGTATCGAGATCGGCGGGCGCGAATACTCGCCGCTTAAGAACGATGATTTCTTAAAAGAGAGCGAGCTACATAAGATCAAAGAAATTTTTTGGCGCAACAATATCACCGCCTTTGCGCCTTTTTTAACTACCCGCGCAGGAGATTACGACGTCGCGGGAACCTACTTTGAAAAGGACGTGGGCGTTAGCGACGAGCCTGATTTCAGATCGGGCGTGCGCTCGCTCTATCCGTTTTGGAGCGTAGAGGGACAGTGGGTAAAAGACGGCGCCGAGAATGAGGTGCTTGCAGGAGACGGGCTGGGGCTAAAGATCGGCGATACGGTTAAGCTTGGAGATTATGAGGTTAAGGTCGTTGGGATTTTGCACGGCGCGGAGGATGAAGCCAAAAAGCTGATCGCAAATTTATCGCTGGTGCAAAAGCTAACGCACAAAGAGGGCCTCATCGCGAAGGCAGAAGTTAGCGCCATGACGATCCCAGAAGACGATCTGTCCGTAAAGGCAAGAAGGAGTCTCGATAATCTAGACGCCACAGAATACGACACATGGTATTGCTCAGCATACGTTAGCTCTATCGCATATCAGATCACCGAGGAGTATCCAAACGCGACCGCTAAGGCGGTGCTTAGCGTCAGCGAAGCTCAAAGCGGCATCACGAAAAAAATTCAAAATTTAATGGGCGTCGTAAGCATTCTGTCGCTGCTAATTTCAAGCATCTGCATCACGAGCCTGCTAAGCAGCGAAATTTACAAGCGCAAAAAAGAGATCGGCTTGCTTAAGGCGCTGGGAGCGAGCAACTTTATGATCTATATCCAGTTCGCCGCTGAAATTTTCGTCATCTGCGTAGCAAGCTCACTCATGGGCGCAGTTGTGGGCTACGCGCTTAGCTGGGCGATCGCATATCAAATTTTTGGCTCCTTTATCGGCGTCTCGCTTATGGTTTTTCCGCTTAGTATCGTCTTTGGACTTCTTATTTGCATTATCGGCTCGATCTTGCCGCTACGCGGAGTGATCAAGCTGCTGCCTGCGGAGGTGCTTTATGGTAGGAAATAACGGAGCGTTTTTCAGAGGCGCGATCTTTAAAAGTATCATCAACAGCGGCATTCGCAGCTTCGTGATTTTCGTCGCGATCATGCTAGGTAGCGCGGTTTGCGCGGCGTTCGTAAATATCTACGCCGACATCGATAAAAAGGTCGCCAGCGAGCTAAACAGCTACGGCGCAAATTTAATCGTAAGCCCCGCAAATTTAGAAAATTCCCATATGGACGAAGCGGCACTCGATGCAAAATTTGCCAAAATTCCAGCTCTAAAAAGCGCGAATAAATACCTTTTCGGCAGCGCAAATTTAGGCGTAAACTCAGGCATCATCATGGGAGTAAATTTCTCCTCTCTACGCGATACGATGCCGTTTTTGGATCTCAAAGAGGGTTCGTTTATAGGCGTGGATTTCGACGATAAAAACGCACTCATCGGGCAGGATCTCGCCAAACTTTTGGGCGCGAAGCTCGGCGACAGTATCGAGATCACGCCGATAGGCTCAAACGAAACGAGCAAGGTAAAGATAAAAGGCATCGTCTATGACGGGCAGAAAGAGGACGGCATGCTGCTAATCTCGCTGCCGCTGGCGCAAAAAATTTTAAATCAGCCTGCGCAGGTAAATTACGCCGAAGCGATCGTAAGCGGCGATTTTAAGCAGCTTAGCGAAATTTCAAAGAGCCTAAGCGATGCGCAGATGAGCTTCGCGCCGATCGGTAAGGTATCCAAGACCCAGGGCATCATCTTAAATAAAATCAAGCTTTTGATGCTTCTTATCGGCATTACGATCCTTCTGATCACCTCGGTCTGCATCAACACGAGCCTTAGCTCGATCCTGCTTTCGCGCATCAAAGAGTTCGCGCTCATCCGCGCAATCGGCGCGAGCAAGCAAAATTTGCTCCATCTGATCCTGAGCGAAATTTTAACCGTCTGCGTCGCAGGCTCGCTAGCTGGAGTATTCGTGGGATACCTGCTCGCGATCTTGCTGGGGCATCTGATATTTTCAAGCAGCGTGGATTTTAGGCTAATCAGCCTCTTTGCGGCGGTCGCGCTGAGCCTGATTTTTGCGCTCGCGGCAAGCTACTATCCGATCAAAAAGGCGCTGAATCCGAATTTAGCGAATCTATTAAGGGAATGACATGGAAATTTTAAAATTTGAAGGCATCTGCAAATACTTCGGCGAGGTCAAGGCTCTCGATAATATCAGCTTCGACGTTTTAAGCGGCGAGTGGGTCAGCATAATGGGGCCAAGCGGCAGCGGCAAAAGTACGCTGGTAAATATCCTAAGCCTGATGGACACCCCCACTGCGGGCAGATATATCCTAGGCGGAGCCGACGCGAGCGCGCTAAATGACGAGCAAATTTTAGAATTTCGCCGCAAAAAGATCGGTCTCGTGTTTCAGCAGTTTCACCTAATCCCCTACCTAACGGCCGTCGAAAACGTCATGCTAAATCAATACTACCACAGCTGCGTGGACGAGGACAGCGCCAAGGCAGCACTTGAGAAAGTAGGGCTCGGACACCGCATCACGCACCGCCCTAGCGAGCTTAGCGGCGGCGAGCAGCAGCGCGTCTGCATCGCGCGCGCACTCATCAATGACCCCGACATCATCATCGCCGACGAGCCTACGGGCAACCTCGACGAGGCCAACGAGCGCGTGGTTTTGCAGCTCTTTCAGACGCTTCGCAGCGAGGGCAAGACGCTGCTTTTGGTTACGCACAACGAAGAGCTCGGTAAATTTGCCGACAAAGTGGTGCGCCTAAGACACGGCAAGCTCGATCGAATAGAGCTTTTGGATCAAAGCACGATGAAACATCATCTAGGCTCGCAGGATGAAAATTCAGATCACGATCCAAACGAAAGCGCTTCGCAAAGCTCTAGCGCCGAGGCTACGAGCGAGCAAAATTCTGCCTCGCAAAGCTCTGGCGGCGAAGATCGGGGCGCTGAAAATTTAAGCAGCGAAAATCAAGGTACTAAAAATTCGGGTGCGCAGAATTCCGATGCATAAAATTTAGCTCGCATGATGAAAAATAAAGCTACGTTAAAATTTAAAAATTTCACCGCCCGCCCGCGCTCTTTTTGGGTTCACACAAAGCTCGCGCGAGCAGGCGTGACTCTTTGCTGCTGCGTACGTCCCGCCGAAGCCGTTTGTCTCAAAAGATCAAGCGCCGTCGCAAAACCGAGCGGAGTGAGTAGAAATTTAAAAAACCTAAATTTTAAAAGCCAAAACACTACGGGTGCAAATTACGACGCGGATCGCGACATAAATTTCAACGCATACCGCAATATAAATTCTAGCGCGGATCGCGATATAAATTCCAGCAGAGATCGCGCCGTAAATTTTAAAATTTCAAACGCAAATTTAAAAGCGGGTTTAGCGCGCCCGAAGGCGGATTTTAAATGATTAAATTTTTAAATTTAAAAGTTGCTGCCGCCATACTTGCGCTGCTGCTCGCAGGCTGTGACGGACAGAAGCACCATCTAAGCAGCGACGGCACCTCGCTTGCCTCCAAGTTCGACCCTTCCGAGCGCACGCTAAAGATCGAGGGCAATGATAAGCCACTCGTACTATTTTTCTATACCAGCGGCTGCGGCGCGTGCAAAGCCCAGGTACCCGCGCTAAACGAGCTGCAAGCTAACGGCGACGCGCTGATTATCGGCGTTTTAGGCGACGGTAAAGGTCTGGAAGCCGACGCCGCGGTCGCTCGCGAAAAGGGGATAAAATTCCCAAGCGTCAGCGGCGCAAACTCCGTAAAATACTTTGAAACCATCGTAGGCGGAATTTTTGGCACCCCCACGTCGGTGATCTACGATAAAAACGGCAAAGCGGTCAAAAAGCTCATCGGCCTCTACCCCAAATCCGCCTTCGAAACGCAGCTCAAACTCATAAATTAGACCACTCAAGGGGCCTAACATTTGGTAAATTTCGCTAAAATCGGCTTAAAATTTCATCTTAAAGAAACGATATGTTTGAAAAAACCGCATTAGCGCCAATAGTTGCGCACTAGCAGCGCCTTATGAGCCCTACGACCACGACGCGATGATAAAGACGGCGCCGGGCGGCTCGCGCGCCCTGGATATCGGCGGCATCTACCGCTCAGTGGATAATCTCTGCGCCCATGCATGCGAATATCCGCTAAGCTTCGACAGCGAGAAAGACGCTGAGGCTGCCTACCAGGACGCACGCGCGCTTGAAGAAATTTTTAAATTTCTAAGTCAAGAGCTGTTTAAAAAGGATATCGACGCCAAGGATCGCTACGAGATTGAGCATAAATTTGCCCGAATTTACGTCATTCAGCACAATTTCGACATCAAAGGTGCCGCAGAGAAAGCAGACGCTCTCTACGACAAGCTCGTGCAAGAAGCGCCCAAAGACGGCGAGATCCGTACGGAATACGGCGAGTTTTTGCTAAACTCCTCCCGCGATCAAAAAGCGCAGCAGATGCTCTCAAGTGCGCTTGAGCTCGGTTCGATGCGCGCGCACCACGCTCTTGCGCTGTTTAGCTTGATGCATGACGACAAAGAGGGCGCGATTAAGCACCTACAGGCATACCTTGAGGCCTATCCGAAAAATAGCTCCGCCGCGCAGCTGCTCGAGGGGCTAAAAAGCGGCAATATCAAGATCGAAAAGAAGCAGCAATGAGTAAAAAATACCTTGCTTTAGGCACTGCCGCGATACTTTGCGGCGTGCTAAGCCTAAACGCCGAGGTCGCGGCGACGCAGAGCGCGCAAATAGATCTGAAATTTAACGCCGCAAATTTTACGCAAGAAAGCGTGATCGTAGGCGGCAAAAAGATAAAATTTCGCGCCTACAAAAACATAATCTACGTCGCAAAACCCGTAAGCACGCACTATCAGAGCATGAATATCTTCATCCCGCAGCAATATTTCGAGGGGCGCAAGAGCGGCAAATTTGACGCCGCGAGCGCGCCGATATTTTTGCCAAACGGCGTGGGCGGCTACATGCCGGGTGAAGCGGGCGAGGTCAAAATAGACGAAAGCGGCAAACCAAACGCGATCGCTACGGCGCTTTCGCGCGGTTACGTCGTAGCCGCTCCCGCAGCGCGCGGACGCACGCTAAAGGACGCAAACGGCGATTATATCGGCAAGGCGCCCGCAGCAATCATCGATCTAAAGGCAGCCGTGCGGTATCTGAAATTTAACGACGCGGCGATGCCGGGGGACGCGAACAAAATCATCTCAAACGGCACGAGCGCAGGCGGAGCGCTCTCGGCACTTTTAGGCACGAGCGGGGACGAGGCCGCGTACGAGCCGTATCTGCAAGAGCTGGGCGCTGCGAAGGCGAGCGATAAAATTTACGCGGCGTCGCTATACTGCCCGATCACAAATCTAAAGCACGCGGATGCGGCGTATGAGTGGATGTTCGGCGCGCAGAGCGAATATGAAAAGATGGATTTTAGCGGCCTTGATGCGGCGGGATTTAACGAGCAGGGCGAAAATTCTAGCGGCGCTGAAAAAAATTCTAAAAAAGGCGCGGATCAAAGCGCCGCAAAGCCCGCGCGCAAAATGATTAGCGGCAAACTAAGCGCAGCGCAGATTAAAATTTCAGACGAGCTAAAAGCGCAATTCCCCGCCTATCTGAACTCGCTAAGCTTGAAGGATGGGGGCGGCCACGCGCTAAGCCTGGATAAAAACGGCGACGGCAGCTTCAAAGATTACATAAACGGGCTCATATCGGCATCGTTTGCTAATTTTGCGGCGAAAAATCCGCGCGCGAAGGCGCCCCTATATCTCGCTGCAAAGATCAAGGACGACGCATCGCAATCGCATATGCTATTTTGGGGCTACGCGACCTCCGAGCCGCGCGCCAAGACCCCGCCCGCATTCGACGGCTTCGCGCTTGAAAATCCCGAAAACGAGCTGTTCGGCGGCGCCAAATTTAACGCGGCGCATTTTACAGATTTTAGCGCGATGAATGACCCCGCCAAAGGGGTGCTAATCGCAAGTGCGCAGCTCGTGGAGATGATGGATGCGATGAGCTTCGTACGCAACGAAAACGGCGCGAAGCATTACCGCATCCGACACGGCGCGAGCGATCGCGATACCGCGCTTGCGATCCCTGCTATTTTGGCGCTTAGCTTGCAAAATGCGGGCAAGAACGTCGATTTTGCGGTGCCTTGGGGGCAAGGACACGGCGGCGATTACGATCTAAAGGAGCTTTTTGACTGGATCGACAAAGTAGTCGCGCAGTAGGCTTAACGGGCGAAATTTTACTTTGGAATTTAGAATTTTGCCCGCAGCTCTGCCGTAAAATTTTATCGCCCAAACACTCTCTAGCGGATACGCCAAGCGGCGTAAAATTCTGCCGCGAAATTCTATCGCGTCAAAATTTTAGCATCGCCGCAAGACGCGCAACGGCTTGAAATTTTACAGCTAGCACTGGGAAAATTCCATAGAATTTTATCGCGGCGAAACAGCGCGAATTAAATTTTATCGGCCGCAACAATATACGGCGCAAAATCTCAAGCGCGATCCGCACCAAAACTTCGGCACAATCAAATTCTGCGGGCTAAATTTTAAATTTAGAGACTGAAGTGCGCGATAAAATTTCGCGGCGTTTATACTATCCGATCGCAGCTCTTTGGGCACGCAGATATCGCGTATGAGGCGCATCGGCGCGCGGACGATTAAAATCTGCCAAAATGAACACAAAAACTCAAAGAAGCACGGTAAGCAGGCTAAATTTAAAGGCGCACATTTCGCGGTCTCCCGCAGCTCCAAGCCCGCTTTTGCTATCCATTAGGCCTACTTCAATAATCCATCGGTACTAAAAAGCGCCGTTTGGGGTCTGTATCTTTGCGCCGTGTGTATAAATTTCATAATTTAACGGCGCTTTTGAGCGTAGCTTAGCCTATTTAAAGATCACCGCGCCGCGGCAGCATCGTTTCCTAAGCCTGGTGCGGCGGTATCTTTGCGGCGGCAGTGCAATTAGGCGCTAAATTTAAATGCAAGCCGGCATTGCGCCGTCTTTAGCTCGCGCGTAGCAGCACCCTATCTGCGACAACGCAACTTCGGTATTAAATTTAAACGCGATGTCCTTACGCCGCCTCTCTAGCTTGCGTACGGCGGACACCGCCTGCGACGACGCCAAAATGCAAGCCGCTTTTTGCCGCGCTGCGCCGCAAAAGAGCTTTTAAAATTTAACGCCCTAGCCTTTTGCGATCTCGTAAAAACCGTCTTTAAAAACAACCTTGCCAGCACCCACGAGACGCTTTAAAAGCTGCGCGCTCGCTTCGTCAAACATCGCCTCCACGTCGCTCGTGCGCTGCGGACGACGTGCCAAAGTATGCAATATCTCATCCTCGCTAAAGCTCAGCCGCTCGCTTGCGTATTTGGGCGCGGCGATGATATTTACGTTTTGATTTTCGATGAAAGTGGCCAGATAGCGCAGCTGCGCCTCGCTCACCCCCTGCACACGATATGCGGGCGGACGATCGATCGTGCCGAGATCGATCCTGTGCGGATTGATGCGAGCTAAAGCCGCATTCAGCGCCGCAAAGTCCTCTTGCGTGTCGTTTATCCCACGCACGACTAGGATTTCGATATCAAGCTCGCCGCGAAACTCGCGCGCGAAATCCGCGATCGCGCTTACGATATCCTCGGCGCCGATACCCGCGTGTGGGCCGTCCACCTTGCGAAAGCTCCTCGCAAGCGCGCTATCTAGCGAAAATTTGCAGATATCAAGCTTCGCTAACGCCGCGCTGTTTTCGCGCACAAGCGAGCCGTTTGAGAGCACAAGCAGCTTCTGCGGCAGGTGCAGCGCCTTTAGCGCATCCACTAGCTCGGCAAAGCGCGGATGCAGCGTGGGCTCGCCGTTTGCCGTGATCGTGATGACGTCAATGCCCGCGTGGCTTTGCAGCGCGGTTTTCAGCTCGGCGATGATCGGGCCGATCTCACAGGGCTCGCTCATCGCGCTTACCGGCTTGCCCGCGCCCAGCTCGCAGTAGACGCAGTTGAAGTTGCACTGCTTGCGCTGCGGGCTCAGGTCGATACCGAGGCTGCGCCCGAACCTACGCGAGGCGACGGGCCCGAAAATATATCTCATTTTTGCTCCGATGATTTGATTTGCGAATGACGGCATTTTTAGCGCAAGATTTCGCTTTGAAATTTACTTTGCAAAATTTTAATTTGAAATTTTGCCTCGTGAAATTTTACTGAAATTTGCTTTTAAAAATTTAGCTAGAAAATCCCGCTTTGAAATTCTATGTAGCAAATTTATGCCTTGGAATTTAACCTCCGCGTGCCGAAATTTGGCGCCGCTTTTATGTGAAATTTCACTTCCGCGCGCCGCCCCCGCAGGGACGGAATTTTAAGCTTAGAGCTTTAAATTTATCCTTAAATTTAGGACG
>CALKQT010000098.1 GCA_937990735.1 uncultured Campylobacter sp.
GCGTTATTGGTTGCAGAGCCGCTAGCTTTTGCTCCTTTTACGTCGCCGGTAACTTTGCCGTCATTTAGAGTTATGGTGTTACTATCTGCATTACCATTTGCTGCTTCGCCGCCATAAGCGTTTCCGTTAATAACGGTATCGTTTGTAGTTACGGTATTATCGTGAACGTTTCCGTTTAAGGCATAGCCTGCGCTTACGTTACCGTTTACCACCGCACCTTTTGAGCTATCTTCAAAGCTTAGCTCATTGTGGTGAACCTCTTGGGTTCCGCTATCGCCGTAACCTGCATTTACGTTACCGAAATTTGTTCCGCCCTTAACTATGGTTTTATTGTTATAGACGGTATTTGGAGTTACGCTATCTTTGACATCTGCTCTACCGGAGCTTATATTCTTACCGTTTAGATCTCCTGCGCTTTGAGATACGTTTACGGTGTTATTTTTATTGCCGAATAGCTTATGAGCGCCTACTTGGGCAGCATTGCTAGCTTGGTTCTTAGTTAGCTCACCGCTATCGAAACCGTTATCTATCCAAGCATCGGTGATGGTACCCTTTCTATATACGAGCTCTTTATCGGCGTTTTGTTTACGGAAGGTTTCGCCGTCATATTGGTAGTGGTCTTTATCGGTAATGGTATAGACCTGATCTTTTTGGGTGCTTCTGTCGGTAAAATTTATAGTACCGTTATCCTTGCTGATTAACTTATAGTCTTTGTTATCATCAAGGTTATTGGTATTTACATTAACATTTGTCTGGCTAAGATCGGTAATAGTGCTTCCGGTAAGCTTAAGTGCGGGATCGTTTCCGTTGTAGTTGTTAGGGAGATTAAAATCGATCTTCTTAAAGCCTGCGATGTTTTCTGCCTCTATACTTCCGGGAGTCATAGAGCCGTCATCTTTACCTATCTTTAAAGTATCGTCGTCATCGCCGGTAACGGTTCCTATATTATTACCCTCTACTAGAGTAACGGTTGCTTTTATAGGTTTAGCAGGATCGGTATTTACCGTATTTATATCAAGTCCGTTAAAGTTCTTGTTTTCGCCGGCTTTACCTACGTTGATTATAGTACCTGCGGTAAGATCGGGATCATATTTTAAAACCTCTTCGCTATCGAAGTTTTTATCTGATGAGATATTGCGTTTGGTATCCTTTACACCTTGGATAAATATGGAGTGGTTATCCGTGCTCTTTAACATACCCTTTAAAGAGATCTCATAGGTAGAAGCATCGGTGATATTAAATACGTTTGTCTGCTGCTTGGCTTTCTCTTTGAAATTTGAGTAATCGCCTCCGTTTTTAATTAGATAATACTCCTTACCATCCTCTATATTTAAAGAGCCGTAGCTATCATTGCTTGGATCGTAATCTATTCCGTTTAGTTGGAACTTAGCGTTATTGATATCGGTGTTGCCGGTAGCGGTTAAATTTAAAGCTGCAGTTGCGGCGCTACCGTTAGCGTTTGAAATTCCATTAAAGTTTAATACGTTTAGATTTGCTATATCGCCTGCGGTTTTTTGAGTAGAGGCGTTATATACGTTTAGGCTATTATTGGTACCGCTTGTATTAGATAGACCATATATCGTTCCTCCTACGCTTCCGCTATGGAAATTTACGCTGTTACCGCTACCGCTAGTGGCATCTGCAGCGTAGACGTTACCGTCAACTCTAGCTGAGCCTTTTAAATTTACTGCGTTATTGGTTGCAGAGCCGCTAGCTTTTGCTCCTTTTACGTCGCCGGTAACTTGGCCGCTATCGACATTTACGGTATTATTGGTTGCGCTGCCTGCCGTCGCCTCTGCGCCCAGTGCGCTGCCTGCTACTTGCGCACCACCCTCTATCGTCACGGTATTTTGTGAGGTGCCGGTACGACCGTACCCGCCCCAAACGTTCTTTTTAGCTTCGCCGCCGTTTAATTTTACGGTATTTTTATCGGCAGCTTTTTGTGAGCTCAATCCGCCGTAGACCTCATCATTCGCGGTAGTATTTGTTAAATTTACGATATTTTCTTCTGCGTTATTGCTTATGCTATATCCGCCGTAAATTTCTTTCGTCACGGCGCTATCGTTTAAATGCACCTCATTTGATTTAGCGGATCCGCTTGAAGACTGACCGCCGATAACGGAATTTATTTTTGAGTTATTTTGCGCCGTTACGATATTTTTTGCGGCATCTCCGCTATTAGCTTGACCCCCGCTTACGATGCCGTCCGCTTTAGCGCCGTCTAAGGTTACTTTATTATCGTGGACACTGCCGCCGCTCGTATTAACGCCGCCGCCATTTACTTGATTTTTGGCGTGAGTACGGGTTAAATTTACGGTATTGTTGAATGAATTCACGCCTCTTCCGCCGAAAATCGTACCGCCTACTTCGCCGTCTTCTATATCTACGATATTTCTTGAAGCATCGTTAGTAGTGGATACGCCGCCGTAAATTTCACCGGTTACGACGTTATTCCCTCTAAGTTTGACGTGGTTATCTTCCGCTTTGCCGCCTGCTGCGTTGCCGCCGTAAATATTCTCGCCGACTTTGGAGTTAGTCAAAAATACCCTACTGCCGGTTACGGCGCCGTTAGAGCTTTCTCCGCCGGTAACGCTCTTTTTAAAAGTCGTACCGGTAGAGGTTACTTTATTATTTGAAGCGCCTGTTTTGCTCTTGCCGCCTATGGCTTGTTGACCAATCTCGCCGCCGATCAGATCTAAATAACTATTAGTAACCGTTCCACCGCGACTTTCTCCACCGATCAGTCTTCCGCCTATTTTTGCATTGCCATTAATTTTTGCGTAGTTATTCGCGACATCTTTATTGTTGCTTCTTCCGCCGATTGCATCACCGCTTATCTCGCCGCCTGTTAGATCTAAATAGCTATTATTAACAGTGCCGTCGTAGCTAAGCCCACCAAATACTCCGTCATCGCCAGCAATATTCGTGCCCACGACTTTACCACCACTCATATCTACATGAGCTCCATCTATATCGCCATAATATGTAAAAGCACCATAAGTTGCCTTATCTACTTTACCTCCGCTAATGGTAACATAATCGCCTTCGCTATTAGATTTAAGATCATGGGCGTCGTTTCTATAATAACTTCCGTATACGTAGTTAGTTACATGACCACCCTCGATAGTAGAGTGATTTTTTTCGGTTTTGCTAACCATATACGCGCCGTTGATATTTCCGACTGTACCTTTTATCAGCTTGCCATGATTATTTTTAGCTGTTGCTTTGCCGCCTGGGCCGCCAATACCACCGCCCGTACCATTAGCGACTAAAACATCGGTAACTACAGCACCATCGTTATTGATAGTGACGATATTATTTTGTAAAGTGGCGGTGCTGTCTTTTGAGGCTATTACTCCATTTACGTTTGTTAAATTTACAACACCGGTAATATTTACTTTATTGCCGTCTGCGCCGCCGTTTTGTACTCCAGCACCAGCAATCCTGCCAGCAATGGTAGGCGTACCGCTGATATTTACTTCATTATTATTTGCCTGGCTTGTACCGGTCGCTCTACCGCCCATTACCGCAGTGTATTCAAAATTTGGAAAGCCGCCGAAGAATACTTTAGTAGCACCGCTTATGTTTACGACATTATGGATAGCGTCTCCGCTAGCATTTGTTCTACCGAACCATGTGCCATTACCGCCGAGTACGACATTATTTACTTCTGCATTATTCAAGTTAACCGTGTTGTTTTTGGCACCTTTTCCTTCGCCGCCTACAAGTATCGCTACTGTAGCGCCATTACTAACGTTGAGCGTATTATTTTCCGCCGAGCTAGTTTGTCTATATTTGAAGTCAGATCCTTCGGGAGTGCCATCGCCATTACCTCCACCATAGATCGTGCGATTCCAGGTAATTTCACCACCCGAGGTAACGCCTCTTATTGTTACGACATTATTATCGTTTTGTCCGTGAGCATTTGCTTTACTTTCAAAGCCGCCCGAGTAATTTTCGCCTGATGATTTATATAACTGACTTGGGGTACCGTCGCTTTTAGTTACCGTTATGACTCCATTACCGGCTAAAGCTTGCGAAGGAGCAATGGCTAAGCATGCCGCCAAACTTAAACCGGAAATAATCGGTATCTTACTATCTTTCATAATCCATAATCCTTTGTAAAAAATAAAAACTATCCATTATACTATAAAAATACCTATTTACAATAAATTTAATACAATTCTTAACAAAAGGTAGCTTAATGCGAAAAAATGGGTATTGCGATGCAACGTTTTCGATAATAAAGTAAAATTTCAGCTTATTTTTGTTATCGAAGCTTAAACGAAAAATTACGATTACAAAATGATGGAATTTTAAAATTCCGACTTTAAAATTTAGCCAGCGGAATTCCCAAGAAGTGACGTAGCTGAAAAAAGTGATAGAATAAAAAGGTGGTAGTTTCTGGTAGCAGAAATATGGTAGGGCATAAATTTTATAAATTTGGATTTGTAGAATTTAAAGTGAAGTAATTATACGAGAGGAATTAAAATTTAAAACAATTCTAGGCTAAAAGCCATACTTCTGCGGTATGTCGTTGGCAAAGAGATTAAAATTTTAAAGCAAGTTCCAGACGAGGTGATAAAAACGATAAAGTAGCGGCGCGGAGGGTTAAATTTTAAAAATTATAAGTGAAAACAAAAGCAAAAAAGCAAAATTCTAAAAATTTCAAGCGAAAAATCTGGGCTTTCAGTTGTATTTGAAATGGCAATGGGCTTTCGGCAGCATTTTAATGCTCGCCAAAAGCCCATTTTTATAGTTTATGTATCTTTTGCACTCGAAAGCTCGAAATTTCGTTTGCTAGAAAGTCCAAAATCTCAAAAGCTTCTGCTATCTTATTCGTAAGCTCCGCTAATGCTTTGTCCCGGGCTTGCCGCGATTAAATTTTAAGTTTGCGCGTTTCTTGCCGTTAAAGCCTGGCGGACCAAGCTTAGCGGATTACAAGACCTTGCGGAATTCCACGTCTGATAACCCAGACTAGGGTTTTCTTGCCCTTGTAATCTTTGATATATCGATCGAAATCGTCTGAGCTTTTGACATCGTTTTGACCGACTTGGATGATCACATCGCCTACCTCAAAGCCGTAATCATCGGCTTTTGAGCCATCTTTGACGCTTAAGACGAGGGCGCCCGAGACATCGTCGTCGAGGTTATATTTGCGGCGCAAGCTATCATTTAACGTCCTTAGCTTTAGCCCCTCTATCGCGCTTTTTGAGTCCTCGCCGGCTGAGCCTAAGGTGGTGGAGTCGGATTTCATCGCATCTAGCTTGATAGTCGTGCTTTTGCTTTTGCCGTCGCGCTCAAATTCTACATCCACTGAGCTTCCTGGGGCCATTGAGCCGATTAAATTCTTTAATTCGTTGGCATTTTTGATAGATTTGCCGTTTATTTTAGTGATCAAATCGCCACGCTTGATACCTGCTTTATCGGCTGGCATGTCTTTTTCGACGCTTGAGATTAGCGCGCCCTCTTTGCTTTCATAGAGCTCTTTTTGATCTTTAGACATATCCGAGATCGTCACGCCTATAAAGCCACGCTCGATCTTGCCGTTTGTGATGAGCTTTTCGGCGATCTCTTTTACCATATTTGAAGGGATCGCAAAGCCTACGCCGTTATTTCCGCCGCCGCGACTTAAAATAGCGGAATTTATTCCCAAAAGCGCGCCGCGACTATCCACTAGCGCACCGCCTGAGTTGCCCGGGTTGATCGAAGCGTCGGTTTGGATGAAATTTTCGTATTGATTTAGCCCGATGTTGTTTTTATTTAGCGCCGAGATGATGCCTTGAGTTATGGTGCCGCCCACGCCGAAAGGATTTCCGATAGCAAATACAATGTCGCCCTCCATAGCCTTGGACGAGTCGGCAAATTTAACCGCAGAGAGGTTTTTTTCGTCGATTTTGATGATCGCAAGGTCGGTTTTAGGGTCGGTGCCGATTACCTTGGCTTTATATTCCTTATCGCCTTCTAGTAGTGTAACTACGATTTCGTCAGCGTTTTCTATTACGTGATTATTTGTGACAATATAGCCGTCTTCGGAGATGATGACGCCAGAGCCTAGCGAGCTTCCCTCGCGCTCCTGTTGCTGCGGAATGTCAAAGTCGAAAAATTGCTTAAAAAACGGATCGTCAAACATCTGCGACATTGGGCTATTGCCTGCTTTGATCTTGGTTTTAGTTGCGATATTGACGACGGATTTTTTTACGTCCGCAAGCGAGCTGTGATACGAAAGCACCACGTCTTGATTAAAGCCCGGATTTACGCGCTCATAATTACTTGGAGCTTCTTTAATGTCGATACTAGCGCCAAAAAGCGCACCTGCTAAAGCTATCGATATGATGATCGATTTTTTCATTTTTGCTTCCTTTGTGATAATGAAATTTTGGCGGAATTATAAATTTTGTCCGCTAATATATTCTTAACGCAAAATTAAAATTTATAAATAGAATTTAGCAAACTTGATTGACACTCACTAAAGTTTTATGATATAATCTACATAAATTTTAAGATTTTAAGGATTAAAATGGCAAGTACAAGCAGTTTATACGAAACCTTAGGCGTGGATAAATCAGCAAGCGCCGAGGAGATTAAAAAAGCTTACCGCAGGCTAGCTCGCAAGTATCACCCCGATATCAATAAAGAGCCCGGAGCTGAGGATAAATTTAAAGAGATCAACGCCGCGTATGAAATTTTAAGCGACGAGAAAAAGCGTGCACAGTACGACCGCCATGGCGACGAGATGTTCGGCGGACAGAATTTTCACGATTTCGCGCAGGGCTCGGCGAACATGGGCGATCTAAACGACATTCTAAACAGCATTTTCGGCGGCTCCTTCGGCGCAAAAAGCGCAGGCTCGCGCGGCGGATTTAGTTTCAGCTCTTTCGGTGGTGGCGAAGGTTTTAGTGGCTTTAGCGGCAGCAGTTTCGGCGGCGGATTTGGCGGCGCGCAGAGCCTAGATACGCATAGCTCGATTGAAATTCCTTTTGAAACCGCGATACAAGGCGGCGAGATGAGCGTGCGCGTGGGCGGCGAGACGGTTAAATTTAAAGTACCCGCGGGCATCAATGCGGGCGAGAAGCTGCGCATCAGGGGAAAAGGACAAAAATCAGGCGCTCAAAGCGGCGATCTAATTTTAGAGATAAAAATCGCGCCAAGCGCCGAGTATACGCGCGAAGGCGACGATCTTTTCAAAAAAATAGATATTCCTTTGAAAACAGCGATGTTTGGCGGAAAGGTAGAAATTTCGACGCCGAGCAAAAGCGCAACAATAAAGATCGCAAAAAATACTAAAAACGGGCAGAAATACCGCTTAAAAGGCTACGGCGTGCAAAACCGCAAAAGTAAAATTTTAGGTGATCTATACGCGGTGGTAAATGTCGTTTTGCCCGATGTCGATTCGCTGGGCGAGGACGTCAAAGCCGCGCTGCAAAAGCTATAAGGAGGCATCAAAATGCATGATTACGATGAGCCGGTTTATCTCATATCGATAGTTTCGAAGGTCCTAGATATCCATCCGCAGACATTGCGGCAATATGAGCGCGAAGGGCTCGTAAGTCCGGGACGTACGGAGGGCAAGATGCGCCTGTACTCGGCGCATGATATGGACCGCATACGCATGATTTTAAACCTTACAAAGGAGCTTGGCGTCAATCTTGCGGGCGTGGACGTGATCTTTCGCCTGCAAGAAAGGATTGCCGAGTATGAGCGCGAGATCGAGGAGCTGCGGGCTAGAATTTTAGAGCTTGGCGGAGAGACAGACTAAGGTCTGCGAAATAAAAATTTTAAAGCTCAGCAAAAAACAGATCCTGGCGCTATAAGCTGAAATTTTAATGCTATCAAAAAGCAAGATCGCCTCGCAAGCGTAGATTCAAGCGATAAATTTTGATTTTCAGAGAGGATTTGTGGGCGCCTTAAATTTAAAGTTGCGCTAAGCAAACTCGGGCGAATTTTCTTGCAATTAAATTTTAAAACCGCCTTGATATAATTTAGCTTTAAAATTTAAAATTCCAAGCCGCGTTAGACTTTAAAATTTTACCGCGAACCTCTAAATTTAGCGATAAAGTGCGACATAATTTCTCTATTTTTAAGCGGGATTTTAGTAGAATCACATTATAAAATTTACCCATAAATTTATATGAAAAGATAAAATTTCATCGATTATCGCCTCCGGTAAATGGTCGCATAATGTAAAATTTGACAATAAATTTAGCGCTAAATTTTATGCATAATCTTACAAAAAAGGGAGTTAATGGAGCTTGTTATAGAGCTATTTCTTGCGATCACCGCGCTTGCGATAGTACTAAATATCGTCTTTAAAATTTTTGAAATTCCCACCATCATCGGCTATATCGTTGCAGGCGTGTGCTTTTCGCAGATCTACAGCCTAAGTAGCGTCGAAAACGCCCATATGTCTGAGCTGGCAGAATTTGGCATCGTTTTTTTGATGTTTACCATCGGGCTTGAGTTTAGCTTCCATCACCTGATGAGTATGAAAAAGGATGTGTTTTTTAATGGCATACTCCAAGTGCTTGGCACCGGTATTATCTTGGCGCTCATCATCGATCAAGCTTTCGGCGGAAACATAAAAACCGTGATGATTATCGGGCTTGCGCTCGCGCTTAGCTCTACGGCGATCGTGCTAAAAACGCTCAACGAAACAGGCGAAATCAACCAAAACTACGGGCGCAAGGTGCTTGGTATCCTGCTCTTTCAAGACCTCGCTGTCATCCCCATCTTGCTTATGATTGACATATTTGGCTCGACTGACAATACACCTGTTAATTATCTTATCTTAAAAACCGCCGTAAGCGCCGCCATAGTGGTAGTGATCCTTTTCGTGCTCGGCAAATTTGCTTTCAACCGCTTCCTCTACTACGTCGTAAGGACAAATTCTAAAGAAATTTTCATCGCGACCATCCTTTTTACCGTCGTGGGGGCTAGCTTTTTGGCGCATGTTTTTGGCTTTTCGTATACGCTGGGCGCATTCATCGCGGGCATGCTAATCGCAGAAACCGAGTATAAACACGAGATAGAGGCCGATCTGACGCCGTTTCGAGACATACTGCTCGGACTTTTTTTCATCACGATTGGCATGCAGATAAATTTTGAAGTCATCGTCTCGCACTATGGGCTAATCTTGCTCGCTATTATCGTTATAATGGCGCTTAAAACGGTTGTGATTTACGCGATCTTATTTCTCTCGACCGGTAAAAGGATAGCGCTAAAAGCGGCGCTATCGCTATGTCAGATAGGTGAGTTTGCGCTTGCGATCTTTTCGCTGTTGATGAGCCGCGATATGCTAAGTAAGGAAAACGGGCAAATTTTAATTACAGTCGTAACTGCGACGATGATTTTAACGCCGTTTATCCTTAAAAATTTAAACAAAATCGCCAACCGCTTCGAGTCCAAGGTCGAAAAGCTCGAGGATGAGGAGCATAAAACCCAAATCCCGCCAATGAAAAATCACATCATTGTAGCAGGCTACGGCAGGATAGGGCAGGAAGTGGTGCTGCGCCTTAAAGATCAGGGGCTGCTATACGTAGTCGCCGAGAGCGATTTAGAGCTTGTGGATCTGGGCAAATCGCGCGGAGAGAACATATACTTTGTAAATATAATGCAAAAAACTGCGATCGACGAGCTGCATGCGCGCGATGCGTCGGTCATCATCCTAACGATCGCAAATCAGCAAAAGCTTGACATCGTCGCTAAGATGCTAAACGGCTCTAATTTAAAAGCAAATATCATAGTGATGCATACGGGCGCCGATCCGCAAAGCGAGTTGCAGAGCGAATACGGCGAAAATTTTATCTTCGTAAAAAAGGAGAGAGTAGTAGCCAATGCGCTTTTGCAAGAGGCGCTGAAATGTAAGCTAACGCAGTAGCCTTGAGCGTTTAAGACCAAATTTAAACACATTTGCTATGCCTAAAATATCCACGCTTCTTTATTCTTACTTCTACACTCAGCTAATTTGAAGCGTTTTAATGAACGCAGATAATAGATATATTTATAATAGCTGACTTGCAAATTTTAAAGGTGCAAAGTGCTGCTTTGGATTGATTTAAATTCTAAATTTAAGCTGTCCTTCCATAGCTAAAGAATACTTAGATAAGGAGCTGATGAAATATATTTGAGCGATAAAGTTATTTAAAAATTCGTTTAAATTTTACTAATTTCACTCTTTTATCTCTTTATAAACGCTTAAGTTGCGTGCTAGGCAAACAATGGTAGTAATAACGGACACAGGCGTCACTGCTAGAAGATAAAATAAGCCAAAAAATAACCCTATATCGCTAGATTCACTACCGCCGCCGGCAAGCCATAACGCTATAGCCATAATGGGATAATACAAAACCAATGTCACAATCGCAAAATTTTCTATCGCGAAAATCGTATTGCTTTTTTTGGGATTTTCTACGAAAAGTTTGCTGTATCTGCGCTTTGAAAAGAGAAATATAAGCGTGCAAACGGCGCTAACTATAAACGCCCAGTGTAATTCGTACGAATTTGGTAAAAATAAAATCAAAAAAACCGTTGTCGCAAAACTCACGAAAGCAAATCTGATCAAACGGTGAAGTTGATATTTTTGCTTTAAATTTTTTGCGATTTGTGCTAGAGCTTTGCCGTACTCCAGCGCTTCCTCTTTGCTTTGGATAGATTCTGCTTCAAGGCTCGCGTCATTAAATTTTTGCTCAAATTTAGCGGCTTCATCTTGGGCGCCTTGCGCTTTGCTGTTTGTTTTGTTAAAATTTTGCTCGCCGGAAATTTTATCAGCGACCGCTCCGCCGATTTTTGTCTGCGATTTTGGCGCCGGTAGATACACGGTCTCATCGGCGTCAAATTCCGGATTTGCGTTATATGTTATTATCGCCACCAAAATAGCGATAAAAATAGCGGGTATAATCTGACGTGTATCCCAGTCTATGTGATATTTTATCTGTAAATAAAATCCGATTAAAGCATAAAGGACGTAAAATGTCGCAGCCACATGTATCCATATAAGCATAAAGGCCTTATCTGCATCGCTAAATAAAAGCAGGGCATATTTTTTTATACTTCAGCCTGTTTAGGCAGACGAGTATATTTATCGCAGATAGCGTGAGCATGCATAAAAACGACATTATGGGCGCATCATGTACAAACGTAAGAAACACGACGATATAAATCAGGAAGGTCAAAAGTATCCCGAAAAACAGATATCTACAAAAGCGAAATCTATCGTAGCTTTTTAAAATTTCTTGCGGAATTTGGCTGATGTCTGCGGGGATTTTGTCTTTTTGCATTTGCATTTTTACCGCCTTTCTCAGTTATTTTAGCTCAAATTTTGCTTTTTTACTCCGTAGTGTTTTAAATTTAATGAAGCGGGTTTTTTGACTTGCTTCTTTTTTTTGGCAGACAAGCGATCCAGATTTCTCATTAAATTGTAAAAATGAATACTTACCGGCTCTTGCAATTTAATCGATAAAATTTTTGGCAGGCTAAATTTACGCTCTGCTTCTAGCTAAATTTAGCTTCAAAATTTATCCTGCTCCATTCATAAAATAAGGCAACCAAGCTAAGGCTCATCCGTTTTATCCATCCGCACGAACGCCCAGTGCATAAAATCGCGCTTTGGCTCGTATTTGCCGCTGTTAAAATACTCCGCCAGCCGCGCTTCCTCTGTGCCGCTTAGCTCGCCGCCGAGCATCCAGCGCGTCTTTTGCACAAACTCCTCCGCACTTTTCGCTCCGCCGCCGTGGCACCAGGCTTTAATATAGCTGAGACTCGGCAGATAGTCCATTTGAAATAGGATGTTTAAAAGATAGACGAAGTCGGGTTTTTGCTCCACTTCGCGCCCTATCGCATCCAAAATATCCCCGTCCACGAAGCTGCCGCCCACCTTAAACGTGATGTAAAGCGCCTTTTTGGTCTTTGAAAGAAGCTTTTTAAGCGCGGTTTTTAGATCGTCCACCTCAAGGCAGCGCGAAGCAAAAACGAGATCGCACGCAGGTACGTCCGACCAGTCGTCCTCGAAGGCCTTTTGCGCAAATTTTGCGTTTTTTGCGCCGTAAATTTGAGCATTCTCGCGGGCGAATTCCAGCATTTTGGGCGAAAAATCGTAGCCGTAAATTTGATCCACCTTTTCCGCCGCCAGCACGCTTAACGCGCCCGCGCCGCATGCGAAATCAAGCAGCGTAGAAACACCCGTAAAATCGACCCTGCTTATAAACTCGCGCGCGTAGGCGCTTTTCATCACGCCCTCGTTGAAGCTCGGCGCCTTTTTGTCCCAATGCTCGGCCAGTTTTTTGCCGAATGAGCTTTTTGCCTTTTGCGCCTTATAAAGCGCATCAAAGTCGATCTCATCGTAGTTTGAAGCTAAAATCATAGTTATCCTTTCTAAAATTTTGCGGGTAGATTGCACCGATTTTTTCGTTAAATTTTAGCGCAAATTTATACGCCACGCCCAAACCCGCCTAAAATTTCAAACTACCCGGCGAGAAGTGCTAAGGCAAGCCCACCTCTGCGTATTTTATATGCTCGAAATTCTTTAAATTTTCACCGAACGATCGCAGTTAAATTTTAAAAGCCTCTTCATAAATCAAAATTTTTACTCTACGCTCGCGCTTGCTTGCTCCGCCTTTAAATTACCGCTCAAACTCGAGGCCTCCAGCCTAGCCGCTATCACCTTTTGCATCGCTTGATTTTTCTTATTTTTGGCTAAAATTTGCAGCCTCCTTTTGCCGATGCGTTTGTCGGCAGCCTTTAGGATATTTGCGAGCCCCCATTCATCGGCACTAAAGTGCTTTGCAAACAGCTCCTCTTTGGGCGTATCGATATATTCGCGGATAAGCTCGCCGATGTCGCTTATATCGTTACCATACGGATAAATTTTCGTTAGAGCGCCCTGTGCTAGGCTTTTTACGCCGCCGCTTTTTAGCACGAAATCCTTCGGGTAATCAAAAATAATCTCGCCCGCAAGCGTGATAAAATATCGCGGCAAATCCGTGCTGCCGCGTCTGCTTTGCATCCTATAAACCGTGCAGTGGAGCTTAAAATCAATGCTTTCATCCACGAGCTCGTAAAGCCGTTTTTGAAGCTTGCTCCAGCGTTTCATTTTGCCTCCCATTATCTATTGATCGCCTTTTGCGGTTTCGCGCATAGCTTTTGCCGCCCTTTGCGACGATCTCGCTCGAAAGCTCTGCGCCTTTTCTATTTTTTGCAAATCCGCTTTGTAAAATTCTGCCGCGCTAAACGGCCTCCCAAAATCTAGACTCCGTCTTGATCGCGCCTCGGTTTTTCTCGCGTAAAATTTGCAAAAATTCTTTAAAGCTCGGCTCAAAAATCGAAGCAGCGGGCACAAATTTATACTCTCGCTCGCCGTCTTGCTCGGGTTTGTCCGCGCCGCTACGTTCAAGCTCGCTCGCGCCGCCTGCAAAGCGGATCCGCCAAATCCTAGCATGATTTATCCGTATTTTTGTGGCTTCAAGCGTCAAAATTTGCTCAAATTTATACCTCGCCGCGAGCTTCTGTCCGTCAAAAACGTAGATGAAATCCTGATCGAACCAAAGGCTCTCGCACGAGATAAAAAACCGCTCCAGCCGGAACAAAAACGGCCTCACGGAAAGCCTTTTTACCGCGTCTGCTTCTCTTATCTCATCTATCGCGGCAAGCCGGTGCGAGCTAAGCCTGCTAGGGTTGCGGCAAAAGAGCGTCCAAACAATCCCGCCCAGAAGCAAGACGCTAAAAATTACGATTAAAATTTGAATTAAAGCTTCAGCCATTTAAAATTTTAAGCCCTTTTATAAATGTAAATTTCGCCTCCGTATCGCCCCAAAACGAACTCCTGCCGAAATCCGCCTCCGCGCCGTTTGCAAGCTCTTCATAAAGCTTATAAAATCGCCCTTTGTGCGTGCAATCGCTTAGACAGACGTTAAAAAACGCCTCCGCCGCGTCCCTGCCGCCGAAATAAAAGATAAAGTAGATCGGGCGCAGATCGAAAGCGCTTAGATTTTTGTTAAATTTAGCCCCGCGTTGCGTCATAAACTCCACCGCCTTTTGCTTGTCCTCAAAAAGCTCAA
The DNA here is from genome assembly GCA_937990735.1 of uncultured Campylobacter sp. Classification (GTDB taxonomy): domain Bacteria; phylum Campylobacterota; class Campylobacteria; order Campylobacterales; family Campylobacteraceae; genus Campylobacter_B. Next base: position 14,052 of record CALKQT010000098.1, read on the forward strand.
AAATAGGCAGCGCGTAGTCCTTGATAGCTGCGCTAATCTCGCGAACGCTGGGCTCGAAGCTGGCACCCGCGAGCTGCCAGTCGCGAAACTGCCTGCGCGGCGCGAGATAGCCCAGGTGCGATACGAAAACAAGGTCGCTCGAGTAGGGCAGCTCCTCTTGCATTAGCTTTTTTAGGCGCTTGCAGTAGATCGCGACCTGCGATAGGATGCTCACGCTACCGGAGTAATTGCGCATGCTGGAGCTAAAATAAATTTCAAACGAAATCTCCTTATCGCTTGCGAGCTTCGTTAGTTTTTGCCCCTTTTGCGAGGGCTTGAAGTCCGTGAAATTCGCCGCGATCTCGGCGCAGCCGTTTAAAAATATCTCGCGCGGAGTCATGATTTTCCTTTTAAATTTATCGTTTAAATTTAGACGTTTTGCTCGCCAGCAATTCGGTTTGCAGCTTACATTGCCGCAGCCGCGACCCACACGGCATTTTATAGGGCGCGCCGTTTTGTCGCCGAAAAGTTATTCTATACGCGCAATTTTATCCCAATTCAGCTAAATTTAACGGTAAAATTTATAATCTATCCTCGTATCTTTTGTAGTTTATGCCGTAGATTTTATCGATATTTTCGGCGTTTATGAGCTGTTCGCTGCGCCCAAAAGCTAAAATTTCGCCGTCTTTTATAAACAGCGTCAAATTTGAAACAAACTTTGCATGCCGCGGGTAGTGCGTCGTCTGCACGAAGGTGTAGCTCTCGTCCCCCAGCGCTTTTATCATCTCGAGTAGCTTGATCTGATTGCCGAAGTCCAGCCCGTTTGTCGGCTCGTCCATAAAGATCGCTTTCGCGCCCTGAACCAGCGTGCGCGCGATATACGCCAGCTGCCGCCACTTGAAATTTCGCCTTTTAAGATTCTGTCTTTATATGGATTGCGCTTAGAATTTTATATTCTCACGTCTTTAAAATTTGCATCGCTGCAAATAAAATTTTATTGAGGTTTAAAATTTGATGCCGTGTTGTTGCGCTGCGTAAAATTTCAATAACGCGCTAAATTTAAGTAGCACGTAAAATCAAGCATTGCGCTAAATTTCAAGTTACGCGTCGAATTTAGCTCGCGCGGCAAATCAAGCGCGCCGCCTAATAAAAGCGGTATAAAATTCACTTGCGCGCTAAGGCCCGCCTCTCAGGGCCTAGGTGTATAAAATTCTACCCAGGCGGATCATGTTCGAGCCGCATTTGATCGCGAGCTCAAAATCATCGCTCATCCCCATCGAGCAGATCTGCGCGCCGTGCGGCACGAGCGCATCAAAGATCTCGCGGCTCACCTCGAAGCTTCGCGCGATCTGCGCGGGCTCGCTCACATGCGCGCCGATGCTCATCACGCCGATTAAATTTAGATTTTTGCACTCCTGCTTGATGCGCAAAAACTCCTCCACCGCGCGGTTTTTATCGAGCCCCGTTTTGGAGCTCTCGCCCGCAGCGTTGATTTCCAGCAGCGTATCTAACGGATACGTTAGCCGCTTATTTACGGCAAGCGCGAGCTCGCAACTGTTACAGCTCTGCCACAGCGTTGGGCGCAGAGCGATGAGCTGATTGATTTTGTTGCTTTGCAGCGTGCCGATGAAGTGCCACTTTAGCGGCAGTTCGCGCAATGCCTCGCTTTTGCGCTTTAGCTCCTGCACTCTGTTTTCGCCGAATGCGATCTGTCCTTGCGAATACAGCTCGCGTACCTCATCCGTGCCTACGTTTTTGCTTACCGCGACTAGCTGCACTTCGCCCGAGCCTGCTTTCGCAGCCTCAATGCGCTTTAAAATTTCATCCAGCCTCATTTGTAAAATCCCAAAATTCTAGCGAAATCATTTAGCACCGTAAATATCATCAAAAGCGCTAAAATCCCCATTCCTACGTAGCTAGCGCCCACGAATACCCGCTTTGGCACGGGGCGGCGGAAGATGAGCTCAAATAGATTAAACGCGATGTGTCCGCCGTCAAGTGCTGGGATCGGAAAGAGGTTGATAAGCCCTAAATTTACCGATATTAGCGCCACGAGCGCGAGTAAGACCGCCGCGCCGTAATCGACCGCCTTTGAGGTGATATCCGTAATAGCGACGATGCCGCCCATCTCCTTGGGCGAAACGACGCCGCTAGCGAGCTTTTCTAGACCTACCAAGATGAGCTTTGATGCCTCCACCGTCTGATCCCACGCGAAGCTAAGCGAGCGAGCACCTTTGTGATACAGCGTCACGGTCGCGTTGTAATCGGGCGAAATGCCGATGAGCGGCACTCTGATGCTCTCGCGCCAGATGGTTTTTTTCTCGCCGAGCTTTGGCGTGAGCTGTAGGCTCATCCGCTCGCCGCCGCGCATGATTTCTAAGCTTAGAGGCGCTGCGGTTACCTGCTTTGAGATGTCGTCCCACTCGCGGATCCGCTTGCCGTCGATCGATAAAATTTCATCGTTTAGCATTAGCCTTGCACTTGCTGCGGCGGAATTTGGCGAAATTTTGCCGACCTTGGGCGCGAGCTTTTCGACGCCGATGTAGCCCAGCGCGATGTAGATCAAAAACGCAAGCAGCAGGTTAAAAAATGGCCCTGCAAAAAGTATGATTATGCGCGCGATCGGGCCTTTGGAGTTGTAGCTGTCGGGGTCCGTGCTTACTGCGGCGGGATCCAAATCCTCCTGTCCTTTAAGGCTCACGTAGCCTCCCAGAGGGATCGCGCTGATGGCGTACTGCGTCGCGCCGATGCGCTTGGTGAAGACCTTCTCGCCGAAGCCCACGCTAAAGACGTTCACCCCCACGCCCAGCGCCCGCGCCGCCAAAAAATGCCCCAGCTCGTGGAAAAAGATGAGGAAGCTGATCGCCAGCACTGTGACCATAAAATTTATCGAGTAAAAATAAAATCCGACCGCCAGGATCGCGAGCGTTAAAATTATGCTTTTCAAATTTCAGACCTTTGTAAAAAATGGGCTAAGCTTACTATGATTTTGCAAATTTTAAGCTTAGATTGCCGTTTAAAGCCTTGGCTCGCTTTTTTTAAACTTGGTTAGCTTTTAAACTTAGCCCGCCGCCGTTTCGGGCTATAAATTTAGCTAAATTAAGGGCGCGCAGGCGGATGGGGGCATGAGGAATTTAAAATTTAAAAGCGAAATTTTACCGCGAGATTTTGCGGAGCGGATTATAAAATTTCACCACACGGGGCTTTGCACTTTGAAATGCCGTTATTTTTTAAAAAGCTGTATATTTTGAAATTCCGTTTTACTTTGAAATACCGTCGTGTTTTGAAACACTGCCGCGCCACCCTGAAATTTTTTGCGGCGGTTAGACGGAATTCTGCGCCGTGAAAATTTTACGTAGCGAATTTTATATTTCAAATTTTATAGGCTTAGCGCACTGCTGTGCGCGTACAGATTAAACATTTATAAAATTTTATCTCATAATTTATAGCGCGAAATTTTAAAATTTTACGCTTGTCGGTATGGGTGAAATTTCACGCTGAAATTTTATCACCAAAACCCACTTTAAGCGCGAGCTTTGCGCTCTACGATACCGATTTTATCTTCAAATACGAAAGCCATATCTAGTCTAAATTCTAAAATTTAACTCTTTTTCGTCGCCTTAGCATACGCTGCGACGTACTCAAAGCCCGAATATAGCGTCAGTGCGACCGCGATCCAGAGCAGGGCGTTTGCATAGGGCCACTGCATCGTTAGCCAGCCGATAGCGATCATCTGAAAGACCGTCTTTACCTTGCCCGCCATCGACGCGGCGACCTCTACACCGTCGCCCGCCATCGCCACGCGAAGGCCAGTGATGAAAAACTCGCGGATTAGGATCAGATAGATCGCCCACGGACTGGCGCGCCCGATAAACATAAGCCCCAAAAAGCCCGCAAGCGTCAGCATCTTATCGGCGAGCGGATCGATGATGGCGCCTAGTTTGGTCTTCTGGTTCCAAGAGCGCGCGATATATCCGTCGAAAAAATCCGTGACGGAGGCGATGACGAAGACGAGCGCGGCAAAATAATCGATCCAGCTGACATGCACCGAGCCTACCATGTCGCCGTTTGCATGGCCTGCTAGTAAGATCAGCCAAAAAAACAGCGGCGCCAGCGCAACGCGAAAGCTCGCTAAAATATTGGGTAAATTTAGCATTATTTAAAGGTCGTTCCGCCGTCGACGATGAAGGTGTGCCCCGTCACCCAGCTAGCCTTGCTCGAACATAGAAATAAACATGCTCCCGCCAAATCCTGTGGCTGCCCCATCCGTCCTAGCGGGCTAAGCTCGGCGGTCTTATCGCGTACCTCTTCGTAGTTTGTAAAGGCCCGCAGCGCGTCCGTCTCGATCGGCCCGCCGCTAACGACGTTTACGCGGATGTTTTTCTCGCCGAGTTCGGTTGCGGCGTAGCGCGCCATCGCTTCAACCGCGGCTTTTGCCGTGCCGTGGCCCGCGTAGTTTTCGATATAGACTAAATTTCCCGTGGAGCTAAGCGAGATGATCGAGCCGCCGCCTACCGCTTCCATGCGCTTTGCCGCTTCTTGCGCGCCCACGACGAAGGCATTTACGGTCGCGGTAAAGATATTATTGATGCCGCGCGGCTTTAGCCTCATAAATTTAGTGTATCCGCCCGCGACTGCGCGACCCGAGATGATAGCGTTTGAGATGAAAAAATCCACTCGCGCAAAATCCTCGTCGATCTTGGCAAAGAGCTCCTTGTAGGTCTCGGGCTCTAAGATATTTAGCGCATAAGCGCGTGCCTTGATGCCGTAAGCCTTCTCAAGCTCGGCTGCTTGCGAAGTCGCTAGTTCTTCGTTGGAATTATACGTAAAAGCGATATTCGCCCCCGCAGCTGCGAATTCCAAAACTATCGCTCTGCCTATGCCTCTCGTGCCGCCGCTGATAACTAGCGTTTTTCCTTTAAATTCGTTCGTCAATTAAAATCCTTTGATAGTGTATTGTTTCATTACGTTTTCTATTTTTTTGAGGTTTTCCGCGCTCGGCTCGCAAAGCGGCAAGCGGTACTCCAAACTCGGCGCGAGGCCCGCGATATACATCGCCGCTTTGATCGGGATCGGATTGCTCTCGCAGAATAAAATTTTATTGATCGCGTAGAGATCGTCGTTGATCTGCTTGGCTTTTAAAAACTCATTTTGCAGCGCAAATTTCGTTAGTCTCGCCGTGTAATCGGGCAGTAAATTTGCCGTAACGGAGATCACGCCCTTGCCGCCGTTGCTTAGGATCGGATAGTTGATCGCATCCTCGCCGCTAAGCACGCTAAGGCGCGGCTCGTGCGCGAGCAGATCGACACATTTATCGATGCTGCCGCTAGCTTCTTTGACGCCATAGATGTTCTCGCAGTCGTTAAAAAGCTTGATGATCGTATCTGCGGCGATATCGCAGCCGGTGCGACCGGGCACATTGTAGAGCAGCACCGGCAGATCTACCGAGCTAGCGATCGCCTTGTAGTGCAGATAGAGTCCCTTTTGGGTGGGTTTATTGTAGTAGGGCGCTACGGATAAAATTCCGTCCGCGCCGTGAGCCTGTGCAAACTGCGCGAGTCCGATCGCTTCGTGAGTTGCGTTGCTGCCCGCGCCCGCTAGCACCTTGACGTCCGTGCCCTTGCACGCATCTACGGCGATCTCGATACAGACGCGATGCTCGTCGTGCGTCAGCGTCGCGCTCTCGCCCGTGGTACCGACGGGCACGACCGCGCTTATGCCGTTTGCGATCTGTCTTTTGATGAGCTTGGCGTAGGTCTGCTCGTCGAGTTTGCCCTCTTTAAAAGGCGTGATCAGCGCCGTCATAGAGCCGATTATGACATTTTTATTCATCGTTTTCCTTTCGTAAGATAATGCTCGTAGAATTTTTAAGGCTTAGATAGGTTTTCATCGCTTTTTTAACCGCGTTTTTATCCAGGCTTTTGATCTCGCGCTCCAGCCTAAATAGCGCGTCCAGATCGCCGCGGACGATGTAGCTGCCGTACATCTGCGCTACCTTGCTGGCGCTGTCGAGGGAGTAGATCAGATCGCTGCTTAGGGTGTTTTTGATCTTTAGCATATCATCATCGCTTATTTTAGCTTTTTTGGCTTTTTCGATCAGCGCCAAAATTTCATCTCTCAGCGCCTCGCCGCTTACGCCTTGGTTGCAAACGGCAAAGACTATAAATAAATTCTCATCCTTACCGCTCATATCGTAGATATTGATCTGATTGGCGAGCTTTTTCTCGTCGACCAGCACGCGTTGTAAAAGCGAGCTCTTGCCGCCGCTAAGATATATATCCATCGCTTTGATCGCCGCGGCATCCGGGTGGTTAAACGGCGGAATTTTAAAGGCGACCGCCACGATCTGCGCCTCGCTGTTTTTATAAATAATGCTAAGCTTCTCGCCGTCTTGCGCGGGCTCGGTGCAGTGAAGGCGCGGAATTTCGCCTTTATTTTTTACGGGCGCGAAGTGTTTTTTGGCTGCATCAAACGCCGCCTTTTCGCCGATGTCGCCGGTGATTAGCAGCACGGCGTTTTGCGGCTGATAAAATTTAGCGTGAAATTCCTTGATATCTTTGATACTCCAGTTTTCGATGTCCTTGCGAAAACCGATCGGCGTCCAGTGGTATGGATGGTACAAAAACGCGGCGTTATAGAGCCTGAAAAATAGGTATCCGAACGGATCGTTATCGGTGCGCCACAGCCGCTCCTCGAGTACGACCTTGCGCTCGGGCTGAAATTCTTTGTCTTTGAGGCTCAAGTTTTGCATAATGTCGGCGTAAAGATCCAAGCAGACCTCTAAATTTGAGCTCGCGCACTTGATGAAGTAGTGCGTATAATCAAAGCCTGTGCTTGCGTTATTCACGCCGCCAAATCCCTTTACGATCGCGTCGAACTCGCCCGCCTTGCGATTTTTCGTGGATTTAAAATTTAGATGCTCCAGCATGTGCGCGATGCCGCTTTTGCCCATCGTCTCGTCGCGCGAGCCGACGTTGTAAAACACGTCCACGCTGATGACGCCGCTGCCTTTATTCATCGGGATGTGATAAATTTGAAGCCCGTTTTGCAGCGTGATTTTCTTAAATTTCGGAAACATTAATCTTTTTTCGCCTTTCGTTTTTTGCTTGAGTTTTGCTCTGCGTCTTGGGTGCCGCTCGCTTCTTTGACCTCTTTAAGCTCTTTAATCTCTCTGGTCTCTTTAGCCTCGGCATTTTTAGTTTTGGCGATGCTTTGTTTTGCGTTTTTAGCCTTGGAGCTTTTGCTTTCCGCGCTGCTTTTTGGTGTGGCTTTAGTTTTAGAATTTTTATTTTCTATGTCGTTTTTTTGTGCGGCTTTACTCGCGGTTTTATTTTTAGATACGGTTTTGGTTTTGGCGGTTTTACTCGCCGTGTCGCTTTGTTTTGCTTTTTTGGCCTCTAAATTCTCGCTTTTTGCATCGCTTTTCGAGAGATTTTTAGCTTCGGCGTCCTTCTGCTGCGAGGCATCCTTCTGTAAGGCGTCATTATCCTGCGGAATATCCTTCTGCGCGGCGTCTTTTTGCGTAGCGTCCTTTGAAGTTTTGCTGCGTTTGGAGGTTACGTCGCTTTTGGAGGTAGTTTTTGAAATTTTATCCGACTTTCGATCCGCGCCGCTTTGCTTTATGCTTTTAGCTTCTAAATTTTTACTTTTTGCGCTGCTTCGTTTTGTATTTTTAACCTCGGAATTTTTGTTATTCGCGCTACTTTTAATCTCTGAATTTTCGCTCTCTGCACTGCTTTGCTCGATTGATCTTTGATCCGTCGCGGTATCTGCGCTTACCAAGGCGTTTAAATTTGCCGAAGTACTAGAATTTTCGTCCGCTTCGGAGCTTGAGTTTGTTTGAGCGCTAGGAATTTCATCTGCTTGAATGCTCGAAATTTCATCTGTTTGAACGGCGGGAATTTTATCGGCTCGAGCGCTCGATATTTCGCTTTTGCCGTCGTTTGAAATTCCGTTCGCATCCTTGCTTTTGGGCGCGTTTGAAATTTCGCTTGCCTCCTCGCCTTTGCTCGTGCTTGAAATTTGATCCGTTTTAGCATCCGCCTCTTTGTCTTCGCAAGCGCGCAAATCTGCGCCGTTGCCGAGATTTTCCGCCTGATCGCCTCTGATGCCGTATCCTTCGCCCGCGCGATCTTTTAAATTTACCCCGACCGCCTCGCTGATATTTTTAAAGCCGTCTGCGCGCAAAAACTCCGCGAGCCCCTCGTTGATCGATTTTGCGACGAACGGGCCTTTGAAGATAAAGGCGGTAAAAATTTGAACCAGGCTCGCGCCCGATTTGATGCGCTCGTAGGCCTCCTGCGCGCTGTCTATGCCGCCGCAGCTGATTAGGACCGTGCGGCCGAAGAGCTCGCGAGCGACCTGTGCGAAAAGCTCGCGCGATTTTTCGGTGATCAGTCTGCCGCTTAGGCCTCCGAAGTCTCTAGCATTGGGACTTAGCGAATAATCAACGCTCGTGTTGTTTATGATGATGCCGCTTGCGCCGCTTTGCACCGCGCACTCGCACAGCACGATCGCCTGATCCGCGCTCATATCAGGCGCCAGCTTTAAGACGAGCGGCCTGTTCGTGATCTTTTTCATCGCTCCGATCAGCTCGTTTATGAAGCTGTTTTCTTGCAAAGCACGCAGATTGGGGGTGTTCGGCGAGCTTACGTTGATGATGAAAAAATCGCACAGCCCGTTAAATTTACGACCCAAGGCTTCGTAATCGCTTAGCGCGTCCTCGTTCGAGGTGGCTTTGTTTTTGCCGATATTTGCGGCGATCGGGATTACAAAAGGATAAATTTTTCGCACGCGACGCTCGATAACATCGGCGCCCTCGTTGTTAAAACCCATCGCGTTTTGAATGCTCTGCTCGCTAACGAGGCGAAAAAGTCGCGGCTTTTCGTTGCCACTTTGAGGACGCGGCGTAAATGTGCCAAAATCGATGTGTCCGTAGCCGAGAGCTGCCAGCGGCGCGATCATCGTGGCGTTTTTATCGAAGCCGCCCGCGATACCTACTGGATTATCGAAACTTAAATTCCATATATTTTGAGTTAAAATTTCATCTTTATAAACGCCGAATTTTGCTAAAATCTCAAGTCCACCCGGAGTCGCGTAGAGCGCGCGAAGTCCGAATTCTGCGATCTTGTGAGCGGTTTCTGGATCAAATCGAAAAAAGATTTTTTTCAAGGTATCGTAATTCATAATTTTTCCTCAAATTTTGCATAATGGTAGCTAAAATTTAATTAAATATAGATAAGGATTTCGCGCTGTATTTGCAATCTGCGGCGGTTAAATTTAATTTTAAAATTACGCGCTTAAATGCTGCGTAGAATTTCTACGGCTCGCTGCGTCGATCTGAATTTACGCAGAAGTTCAAAGATGCGCGGCGTAAATTTTATAAATTTAAAGCCAAAATTCCACCCTCGCCGTAAATCCCAC
>CALKQT010000099.1 GCA_937990735.1 uncultured Campylobacter sp.
AACTGGACCTGCCCCATCAGGTGTCCGACAACACGTCCATGCTCGGCACGCCGTTCACCGTCACGGTAGACAAGCTGGAAGGCTGCACGACGGGCGTCTCCGCCCACGACCGTGCCGAGACCATCAGGGCACTGGCCGATCCGGAATCTACTCCCCAGACCTTCGGCCGGCCGGGACACATCAATCCGCTCTATGCCCAGGACAACGGCGTGCTGCGCCGCTCGGGGCATACCGAGGCGGCCGTCGACCTCTGCAAGCTGTCCGGCTGCTTCCCGGCAGGCGTGCTCATGGAAATCATGAACGAGGACGGCACCATGGCACGTATGCCGGACCTGCAGAAGCGTGCGAAGGAGTGGGGCATGAAGATCATCAGCATCAAGGACATCATTGCCTACCGTCTGAAGAAGGAGTCGAGCATCGAGGTGGGCGACGAGGTGGAGCTGCCCACGCAGTACGGCACTTTCCATCTGATTCCGTTCCGGCAGGCGAACGGTCTGGAGCACATGGCCCTCATCAAGGGTACGTGGAAGGAAGACGAGCCGGTGCTCGTGCGTGTACACTCTTCCTGTGCGACAGGCGACATTCTCGGCAGCCGGCGATGCGACTGCGGCGAGCAGCTCGAAGCGAGCCTAAAATATATCGAAGAGCACGGCGGCATGGTGATCTATCTGCGTCAAGAGGGGCGCAATATCGGACTTTTTAATAAAATCAACGCCTACGCTCTGCAAGATCAGGGCTTCGATACGATCGAAGCAAACCATCAGCTCGGCTTCAAAGCGGACGAGCGCACCTACGAGATCGTGGATTTCATACTCGCTCATTTTGGAGTTTCACGCATAAATCTGCTTACGAACAACCCGCAAAAGCTGCACGATCTAAAAGTCGAAGTAGTCGCGCGCGTGCCGATAATCATCACGCCTAATAAATTTAACGAAAACTATCTGCGCGTCAAAAAAGAGCATATGGGACATCTGCTGTGAAGCTTGCGCCGGGCGAGAGCTTTGGCGAGCAGGTCGCTAAATTTAAAGCCTGTCTGCAAAAATTTAACCGCGTCCATAGCCTCACGAATTACGACGATTTGGACGCGGTGGTGCGCGATAGCCTAAGCGGAGCGAATTTCATACCGCGCTATCCGCACGTTGCGTGCGACATCGGCTCGGGGGCGGGCTTTCCGGGGATATTTTTGGCGCTCGCGCTGCCTCTGTGCGAGTGGCATCTGTTTGAGCCAAATCAAAAAAAAGCGGCGTTTCTAACCTACGCGAAGGTTAGCCTTGCTCTAGTTAACGTAAAAATCCACGCCGAGCGCGTGCAGGACGGCGCAAAGCTACGCGCCGATCTGATAAGCTCGCGAGCTTTGATGAGCGCGCGAAGCTTAGTTGAAATTTGCCGCGGCTTTTACGATGAAAACACGACGTTTTTGCTCTACAAAGGCTCGGGCGCAGAGGCGGAAGCGGCGGAATTCCGCAAGGAATTTACGAGCGCGAGCTGCGAAATTTTTAGCGGCGAAAACGCTTTGAAAAATAGAAAATTTTTAGTTATCAAAGGGGTAAAATAATGGGAAAAATTCTAGCCGTCGCCGTTATCGCGGCGCTCATATATTTTTTAATAGTGCCTAGATTTCGCATAAAGAAAAAGGACGATGCGACCGAGCTTTTGGCGTGCGACGAGTGTGGGACGTACTTTAGCAATGACGAGCTCGCCCTGCGCGATAAAAAGCGCCTTTGCAAATCCTGCGAAGCCAAACTAAAGGACGGCAAATGATCATCCTGGGCCACGCGCTCGTGCCCTACGAACCGCTGTATCTCATCAAAAACAGCGACGAAGTTTTCAAATACGACAATCTGCTCTTTAAATTTAACGACAGGCTCATCGCCGCGGCGCAAAAGGCGCAGAAAAAATTTAGCGTCATCACGAACGATATAAATGAAATTTTACTCGCAAACGGCGCAGGCGCACGCTTCATCATCGTGGATAAAAAATCAGCCGCGGCCGCGCAAAAGCTAGCAAACGATTATTTATTTGACGCCAAGATCGCGATGTTTATCGGCTCTGCGCGGGCGCTAAAAAACTTAGCCGAGCTCGGTATCGATGCGGCGATCTTTAAAGACGCGATCGCAAACGCGCCTAAATCGCTACTTGCAAGCATCGGAGATAGCGTAGGCTCGAAATTTCACTTCGGGCTTCCGAAAAAAGATGAAATTTTCGGCGGCGCGCAAAAGCTCGCGGATAAAATTTCGGCTCTGGATAAAAAGCTAAGCGCGCCCGCAGCCGGTAAAAACGACGATATCTGGAAAAAATAGCAAAATCCTAAGCGAATTTGTTCGCGGGCGTAAAATTTCTATGACTCATGCAAATTAAAATTTCGCGCGAAATTTTGCTCAGCCACGCAGCTTGGAATTTCACGCGAGATTTCGCTCGCTTACGCGAATCGGAATTCTACGCGGAATTTTGCCCTCTTTCGCAAATTAGAATTCTGCGCGAAATTTCACGTGTCCTCTGCAAAATTTTCTCGCTTATTCAATTTAAAATTTTATCCGCTCGGATATATTTAAATTTTACGTAGAATTTCGCCTGCCTTCGCGGCAAGAAATTTCAAATAGAATTTTATCCTCCCGCGCGATGCGAAATTTTACTAAATTTTCTACGCGCGATATAAAATCTACGTAAATTTTACTTGAGTAATTAGCGTAAATAAAATTCCGCCTCTGCCTACGCTTCATAGAATTTCGCGCAAAATTTTACTTACAGAGACGATATAAATTCCTAGCCATTGTTTTAAAATTTACTCGCGTTTTAGCTGCTTTTATGCGCGCGGTAAGGATTTTTTAAAGCTAAAATTTTATATAATTATGCGTTTCAAAAAGGCATATTTTGAGTACTAAATTCTTTCTAGCGATCCTTGCGATAGGCGTTATAATGGGGCTTTGCGCAGGGCTCTTAAACTTCGGCATCAACGAAATTGAAACTTTTGCTTTCGGGCATAATGATGAGGAATTTCACATTATCACGGAGCAAACTACTGCGCTTAGGCGCTTTCTTAGCGTCCTCGCAGCCGGCGCAATCGTAACTTTAATTAGAATTCTGCTAATAAGACTAAAACCTTTTTTAAACGTAGCTTCGATGATGGATGGGCGAAATCCGCCGTTTTGGCAAAATTTAATCCACTCGGTTTTGCAGCTAATAGTCATCGCTCTGGGCGCACCGGTAGGCAGTGAGGCTGCTCCGCGCGAGTTAGGTGGCTTGTTTGCAGCTAAAATTTGCCGCGCCTTAAATATCGGCGGAGATGAGCTTCGGCTATTTGTCGCATGCGGCGCTGGAGCGGGACTAGGCGCTGCATATAACGTCCCGCTAGCGGGCGCGCTCTTTAGTCTAGAAATTTTGCTCAAAAGCTTTGATACTCGAGCGATTTTATGCGCCTTTGCCACAAGTGCGGTGGCTACAGCTACAGCGGAATTCGGAGCTTCAAAAGAAATTTATTACGCAGTTTCAAACTTCGCCCCTACCCCGCAGAATTTACTCGCAGCGGCGCTAATCGGGCTTGTCACGGGGGTCGCGGCAAAATACTTTCAAGATGGGGTGCGCTTGTGCGAAAAGCTGCGCATAAAAAGCCTCAAGATCGCGCTTACACTACCATTTGCATTCTTGCTTACCGCGGCGATCGGCGCATACGTACCAGAAATTTTAGGTAACGGACGCTCTGCAGCGCAGTTTGCTTTCAACTCCGCGTCTTTTAGTCCGTATTTGCTTGCGATCTTGCTTTGTAAGGCATTTTGCATTTTGATGATCTTTCGCTGCGGCGGATACGGCGGCACGCTAACGCCGAGTTTTGCGCTGGGCGCAGTTTTGGGGCTATGCGTAGGATTTGCGATTTGCGAAATTCTGCCTATTAACCTAAGCGCAGCGGGGGTTTGCGGAGGGGCTGCATTTTTAGCGATCAATTTAAACGCGCCGCTTTGTGCCTTCGCCCTAAGCGCGGGATTTTGCGGGCTAAATCTCAACTCATATTCGGTCGTCGTTTTTAGCATCGTATGCGCCGTGATCGCTAGAAATTTACTGACGAAAAATTTAGCGTAGTCACGGCGCTGATAATTCATACGCTGCAAATCTGAATAGATTGGCGCGGCGATAATGGTCTGAAAACCTGCCGTCGCGCATAGACTGAGCGGAGCAGGTCGCATCATTGGGCTAGGGCGGAGCCGTAAGGATATGCGCCTAAGCTGATCGTTGGTAAATTTAAGATAAAATTTTGCCACTTTAACCAAAGGAGAAGACATGGGTTTACTTTCATTCGTAGCCGAAGCAGGCAAGAAACTACTAGGTCTAGGCGATGACGCCAAGCACGTAAAAGATGAGATCGCCGCCAATCTCAGCTCTACGCCGGTAGAGGGGCTAGAGGTCGAGGTGCAGGGTGACACCGTCAAAATCAGCGGCAACGCCGATAAGGAAACTCTCGAAAAAGCGGCCCTCATCGCAGGCAACACCGCAGGCATCAAAAACGTGCAGATCGAGGGCATTAGAGAGGATAGCGCCGAGAACTACTACACCATCGTAAAGGGCGATAACCTATCTAAAATCGCGAAGAAATTCTACGGTGACGCGAATAAATACAAGGTTATTTTCGATGCCAACCGCGAGGTTATCAAGGACGCGAACCTCATCTATCCGGGGCAGAAGATCAGAATTCCAAAAGCTTAAGCTCGCTTTTGAATGCCGCGGCTTGATTTTGCAAGCCGCGAATTTTACTTTTGCGCGTATTATGCTGCGTTTATGCAAGCCGTGATTTTATCAGCCCGCGACGCAGCGCGACTTTGGCGAGCTAAATTTTACGAGTTAGCGAGGCGCCGTGGTTTTTTACGCTTTAAGAAGTGCAGTTTTGCAAAATGGCAGCGCGAGCGCGGTTTTTTTGTGGGGCGTGATTTTGAGCTGGCTTTGCGGCGTGGTTTTCAAACTGCGATTTTATGAACCGACGGCACGGCATAATTTTGCGAATTATGGATTTTGCAGACCGCGGATTTACGAACTGCGGATTTGCTTTTGCAAGACGGGTTTTGATTTTGAGCTGTGACGCGGTTTTGCGAGCCGTACTGTGGCGGATAGTGGATTATCCGCCACACTTGCGCGCTGTCATCCTATTTGAGAACATATAAAACGCTTTAAAATTTCATTTATAAAGAGCTAAATTTGGATAAATTTGAAATCAGCGCTACGCTAAAAAAGACCGAAACTAGGGATTACGACAAATATCCGATAATCATAAAAGACAACTCGATAGAGATGATAAAACTATATCTGCCGATTGTATTTATTTTGGACTTTCTTTCACATTTTGCACCATACAGACCACCGCATCCAGGAGAGCTAAATGAACGCCCAAAAGAGCTAGGAAGCTGCTATATTAAATTTAAAAATTCCGCCATAGAGTATTTTTCTACGAAGAAGAATTTAGTCCTGCTCGAAATAAAATTATCAAATATAGTGGGGATAAAACGAACCTTTGGACCTTCCCAACCCCAATTGCCGACAATCACAAAAAAGTTTGTAATTAGCGTCGTTATGATTTACTTCGTTTTGATGTCCACGGTTTTTTACTTTAAAGGCTATGCGATAGCCCCATTCGTGGTACCGATAGTATTTGGGCTCGGCATGCTTCCATTGCTGATTTTTAGGATAATAAACGGGCTAGGACTTGGACTGGATATGCTAAGCGGCGATAGTTTGATCATTTTCGATAAGCACTTCATCATCGACGCCTCGATTTTAACGAGCAACGAATACAAGGAGCTAAAAACCTATTTTCTGCTAAAAACGGGAAAAAATTTAGACAAAATTAGACCGCAAATTTTTATATAAGCTAAGAGTAAAAAGCAGATTTTAGACGTAAAGCAAGAATTTTATAAGCAGCTAAGCGATAAACGTTTAGAAAATAGCCTCGTATGAAATCAAAATTTGATAAGC
>CALKQT010000100.1 GCA_937990735.1 uncultured Campylobacter sp.
AGGCCTCGGGCTGATAATAATCGTAGTAGCTGATGAAGTACTCGACGTGGTTTTGCGGGAAAAAGCCTTTAAATTCGCTATAAAGCTGCGCTGCGAGAGATTTGTTATGCGTCATTACGAGCGCGGGAATTCCGAGGCGCTTGATGATATTTGCCATAGTAAAAGTCTTACCCGAGCCTGTAACGCCGAGAAGGGTTTGGTATTTGTTGCCGCTTTGAAAGCCCGCAACGATGCCTTCGATCGCTTTTTCTTGATCCTCGCTCGGAGAGAATTTGCTCTCGATTTTAAAATTTTGCAAAATTTTTCCTTTTTTAAAGCCAAAATTGGGTAATATTTTCATTTAAATTATATCAGAAAAGGCGAAATAATGGAATCAATCTTTGACGAAGAGAAAAAGGTCGAGGGCTTAAGCAATAAAGTAGCTGAGCTGATTAGACGATACGCCGAGGCTAGAGACGAAAACGAAAAGCTACGCACAGAGCTAGCGACGGTCAAGGCGCAAAACGAGGCTTTGGGAATGCAGCTTGGCACGCTTGAAAACGATCTGGCATATCGCAAGATGAGCGATGAGGATCTAAGCAAGCAGATCGACGATATTTTGGCGGGCGACAATTTAGGCGAGAAATGAAAGAAATTTCAGTTCAGCTGACGAGTAAGTCTTTGACGAAAAAATACGCGATAAGCCTGGATGATGACTTTGCGAAGGTCTTCGGTAGGGACTGGCGGATTTTAACTCGCGGCAGCGATCATCTGGATGCGGGCGAACTACTTGAAGCCTATATCCAAAAAAGCTATGAAAATTTCATGCTTAATAAAAAAATAGATGCCTTGGTAAAGGACATCGACGAAGGAGTAAAATGATGAAAATGAGAAAAGGTGCGGCAGTAGGCGGCGGTGTAAGCGGGATAATATTTTTAGCTATTATAATCTTCGTGATAGTAAAAATAATATATCCTAAATTAAGCGGTGCTAAGGATGAGGTTTTAGTAAAAGCTTATGCAGTCGAGCTTGAAGGCGTATTTAAAGATATACAACGCGACTACTTAAATCAAGGAAATTTTCGCGAGCTAAAGAGCATGACGGGTTCCAGACAGTTTAGCGATAGCGATCTGGCACGTAGCTTAGCAGTCAATCAAAGCTTTACCTATGGCGTAGGACCGAAACTCAAAAACGATATGATCTTTTGCGCGACGATCACCTTGCGTCAAGATAGTGGTGGCTATTTCTTCACAACCGAAAACATCAACCGCAACAGGGAGCGCTGCGAAGCATTTCATAAAGATACGACTTATATGAAGCTAAACGGCTTTAGGATAGGCAAATAATTTTTAAAATTTAATCGCGCTACTGCTATGGATTCATAAAGCGTACGTGTAGCATGAGCGCGATAGAGCTATTGAAGTGTGATAGCCGTGCGTCGGCTCGCACCTTTTGCCAAAAACATAAGATCTCAAGAATTCATCTTTATAGGTATTTTTTAAAATTTAGCTTTAAAATCGGCATTTTTGCATTCGTATTGATAGCTTATTAGCTAGATTTTAATCATATTTTAATTTGCAATTTATATCGGTCATGATTTATGCTATTGCGGTTAAATTTATGAGATGGGCGCTTTGAAGCTATGCCCCTCGCGTGACGCGATGTGAGCTGGGATTTACGAAAAGTGCCTTATAAAACAAGCGTATTAAAGCAAAAATATCAAGATTATCTTAAATTTATGAAATTCGCACTCCACAAGCGCGCAGAATTTCATCGGCTCGGGTTTGGGCGTGAGTTTTAAAATCTCTCATAGAATTTTATCGCCGATTCTCAACCGCCAATTTGATCCAACTACGCAAATAATCTAGCTGCTGCGGCGTATGGAACCAATGCTCGCCGTTTTTCATAACGCTTAAGTCGCAGTCGAACTTCTGCGCGAAATTTCTAACGATATAAAGAGGCGTCATATCGTCGTTTTCTGCGCATAGAATCCTGCTCGGCGCTTCCCACTTAGTGATCGGATTGTTCAAAACAAAACTCCAATATTCCCAAAAAAGCGGTTGCCAGACAGGGGTCAAAATCATCCGCTCTTGCTGCAATCGCTCCTCGCTGACGCCAGCCCTACGCATAATATTCGAAATAACGTATTTCATATCAAGTATCGGCGAGACGAAGAGGCAGTCGCTAAACTTTTCGTCGCGGAAGCTTTGCAGTCCGAGCCATGCCCCTAGGCTAACGGCAAACAGCGCGACCTCGTCCCAGCGCTTCTTTGCATACGATAAAATTTCGCGAAATTCTAAAATAGCGCGCCGCGGATCGCAAGAAGCGGGCTCGTGCTGCCTCTGTCCGTGCCCGGGCAGGTCAAAGCTAATTACCTGCCGGCCTTGCTTGCAAACGACGGAAGCTAAAAGCTCCGCATCATCTTTGCTTCCGTCTTGCCCGTGAGCGTAGATATAAACCTTTTTCGAGCGGCTCCCCCAAACGGCGGCGGGAACGCCACGTATCTCAATCGCGCTCTTTTGCATTTTTCGTTCCTTTAATTTTTTGCGCCGATACCCGCATTTTACGGCAATGCTACAAGCAAAACTATAAATATCGCTGAAATTAATAGTACGCCCTGCTAGACTGCCTGCGGTTAGCGATAAATTTTAAAATTTTACGCGTGAGCTGCGCCTGCCGCTTTGTTTTAAAATTTAGCCGCACGAAATTTCAGGCGGCATAATTTTGATTCTTGCAGCGCAATTAAATTTTTATGTCGTAGAATTCTGCAAGCTGCGAAATTTAAAATTTAAGACCACGCAAATTTTATCGCCGCCTCGTGCAAAATTTTAATTTTACGTTTGCTTTATTTACAGGCTACGCGAATAAATACCGCTAAATTTCAGATTCCAAGCGGGCTCGCGCCTCAGAAGTTAAAATTTGCGCTAATTCATAAGCCGCGCTCAAGATGCGGTTTTTAAAATTTCGGTGCTCGATAGCGCCCGCAATCGCGCTGTATTCTCAGCAATCCACCAAAAAAGCTTAAAAAACCAATCCCGCGGCGCCGAGCTTGACCCCTAAAGAGATAACTATCAAAACCCCGAGCCCCGCAAAAAAGCCCGCCAGCACGTCATCCAGCATCACGCCGAGACCGCCCGGCACGTCGCGATCCACGCGCCCGATGATCGAGGGTTTGCGGATGTCAAACGCTCTGAAAAACAGCAGCGCCAAAATCATCGCGACGATCGATATCCTGCTGCTCTCAAAGCCCGCGATCAGCTCCCGCAGCGGCAGCGAAAAGATCTCGCCCGCGGGCGCGGCGACGCACATTGCGATCCACACCCCCACGACTTCGTCGATGACGATCTCGCTGCCATCGTGCGCGCCTATCCGCCTTTCGTAATCGCTTACGATCTTAAGCGAGACGAAAAAGACGAGAGCGGCGCACAAAAACAGCGTCACCTCGCCCGCTAGCATCAAGATCGCAAGACCTACTATCCAGCCGGCGATGCTGCCCCAGGTGCCGGGCGCGGGTTTTAGTAGCCCTGCGCCGAAAAATGTAACGAAAATTTTATCCATAATCGTCCTTTTAAATTTTGCTTTTTAAAATTTTACCGCTTATTTTAATTAGAGCATTCGCTCACGCGCAAAAATTTTAAATTTCGTTCGTGCATGTAAAATTTAAATTTCGCCTGCCCGCACGAAATTAATTCTACTCACTCGCCACAAAAATTTTGCTCGCTAACGCAGGAATTTTAAAATTCTACTCATTTGCGTAAAAATTTTAAAATTTTACTCGCTCCACGCGGAGTTTTCAAACCCGTCCGCAAACGCACGGCATTTTGCGCGAGTGGCAGTCGTTGTGCCTCGCCCAAATTTATGCACTGCGACTTACTGCGAGCATCTGGCTAAATTTAAACTCGCTTGCCGAAAGCTTAAATTTTAGATCCGCCGCACTGCTAATTTACGCATATGCCGCGCCTTAAAATTTTAAATCCGCTTCGCCGCACGATTTTATTGCGTCGTTATAAATTTGCTACGAAGCCGAGTCTTTAAACTTTAAAGCTCGTTTTACCGCACCGCTTGTTTTAAAAATTTAGCTTCGTTGCGCCACAAAATTTTACGCCAAATCTGCGTCCGCCGCTCTTTATGCTATAAAATTCCGCGCAGTTTATACTTTTCGCACTATGAAATTTTGCATTTGCCTTGCTACTGTAAATTCTAACGTCGCGAAATTTTACTCTTTGCCTAGATGCCGCAAATTCCACGTCATTTTTGCGTTGCGCCCTCAAACGTTACGTCTTTAGCGCGCTGGTTTGATACAGCTGCATAAGCTGCTCGTAAAACTCGCTCTCGCCGTGGCTCTGCAAGATCCCGCTGTTTGGAAAAAGCTCGTCGTAGAGCTTTTGCAGATCCGAAAATCGCGCAGGAAAAAGCTCGCTTAAAATCATCGCCGAGATCTCTTTACGCATAAAAATCGCGGGCGGCAAAATCCCCGCGCGCAGCAGTGCCTTGAGATTTTGTGTGCGGTAATGCACGTGATGATGAGCGCCGTGAGGGCAGTTTTTGGTGCTTACGAGCACCTTACACTTCTCGCAATAGACGTATTCTGGCATAAGCAAAATCTCTATTTCGCCACGTTTTTGATACTCGTCCAGCACCGAATGCACGCCGCCGCCTTCGAAAAACAGCTCCATATTTGCGTGATTTTGCCCAAAAATTATTTTGTTTATACCTAAATTTTTTGCGATCGCGCACTGCAGGGCGGGCTTGTCGTCAAAAATCGCAAGCGAGCCCAGATCGATCATCATGGCGCGTTGCGCAACCAAAAAATTTTGTAGCAAATAGCTTAGCGTTTTTTTGCGTAGCTCGTAGGGCAGGGCGTCTGCGCTGCTCGTGCCGGTTAAAAAAATCACCACGAAATCCGCCTTGTCGATCATATGCCTAATCAGTCGCTCATGCACGCGGTGGATCGGATCGGCGCAGGTAAAAAACGCTGAAATTTTAGGCGCGGCAAGCGAGCTTGCGACTTTTTTTATGCGCGCGATTTGCTCTGCAAGACTATTTTTTAGCAACGTGATGCGCCCCTGCACTGCAGTTTGCCCTGCGTACGCGTTTTGAAATACCGAGCCTGCGATCTCGCTTGCGCTTGGAGCATAAACGTCGCTAACGTCTATGCGCGCGACAAGCTCGCAAGAGGCGGGATTTTTGGTGAAATTTTCGGTGGAATTTGAAATAAAATTTCTCGCCGAATTTGCTACGGATTTTGCATCTGCGCTGCAAACGCGATTGATTGCAGGATTTTCGGCAAAGCTCCGCGCGGAATTTACCGCAGAATTTTCGCTGGAGCTTTTCGCCAAATCCAAAACGGCGTTTTTCGCAGATTTTGCATCTGCGCTGCAAGTAAAAGTTTGATCATAGTTTGCATCAAGGCTTTCTATATGGTCTAAGTCCTCGCTCGCGGCGTTTATAGTGCTTTGAGTACTTGCAGTGCGCGCGAAGTCCGTGCCGCTTTTCGCAAAGCTCTGCTCATTTTGCGCCGCAGCAGAAACTCCATCCTGCAAGTTGCGAGGTTCTTTAGCTAGCAAATACGCGCCACTTTCGCCGCTAAGCGAATTTTTGGCGCATTCGACTATTCCGTCCTTGCTGAGATAAAGCTCCAAAACATCACCCTTTTTTGCGCCCGCGCAGGAAAAAATGAAATTTATGCCGCAGATGCTAAGCTTGCTTGGGCACAGTAGCTCGCAGCTCTTGCCGAAAGTGCCGTTTGCGAGCAGGCTCAGGACGTTTAGGTCGGAGCGCGAGATCACTATCTTGCGGATTTGCGTTGCGCTATTATTTGCGCCTTTGCTCTCGCTTCCAGCTTGCTCTGCCTTTAAATTCCATGCCGCACCCTTAGCTTGCATCTCATCTTTTCTAGCATCGCCCGCCCTTGGCGCTTCTAAATTCCGCACCGTTTTTAAATCGCGCTTTGCTTTTGAATTTTGTCTTGCTTTTGAGTTCTGTGATGCTTTTAAATTTTGCTTTGCCTTTAAATTTAGCGCCGCGTCGCTCGAAGCTTTTGCGATGTTTAGAGGTTTTGTGCCGCTTGAAATCCCTTCACTTTCAAGCGGTTTTATTTCGTGCAAATCGTCCGCATCGCGCGAAATTCCCATCTCGCCTGCGATCCGTACCGGATGCGCGCGGCTATTTTTTTCTTGCGATGCCATATTTTTTCCTTTTCTCCCAAAGCGATTTTCGCGAAATCCCAAGTGCCGCTGCCAGATCGGAGTCGAAATACTCGTCTTGGTGCGCTACGATCGTGAGCTTTACGTATTCTTCGATGCTTAAAATTTCACTGCGTTCTTTGCTACTGCCAAGCGTAATTTCGTCGCTAAAGCCCTTTTGCGCGCCGATGGATCCGGCGATTACGCGCATGGATTTGGTTTTGCTTATAAATTTTTCCTTCTCCGCGCCGCTTAGGCTGTCAAAATCCGGTGCGTAAAAAATCTCCGCACCGCGTTCTAGCAGCTCAGGGCTTTGCGAGGATAGAATTTTAAGGCGCGATTTTAGCGCAAGTGCGATCTTAAATACCGCCGCAGCTCGCGCTGCCGCATCGCCGCGCAAAAGAAGCGGAAATTTTATCTGCGCTAAACGCGCGGGCAGTATTTCGCACGAAAGGGAGGCTTCTCTAAGCAGCGCCTCGTAGGCTTCGTTTTGCGATTTTAGCGAGCGAAACTGCGCGTAGTGCTCGATCTTTTTGATGAGCTCCTCTATCATAAAAGGCTTTTGGATATAATCCGTAGCGCCCGCTTTTACGGGGTTTAGCACCGTTTCGCTATCGACGTAAGCGACCATCAAAATTATGATCGAGCGCCTAAATTTCTCGATCAGCGGATAAAAGCTCGCGCCGCTCCAGCTCGTAGAAAGTAACACCACCTCAAACTCCTCCGCAAGAGCTGCCGCGGCTGCCAAACTCGCCGCGTTAGTGCATTCGTGCCCCAGTGCACCCAGCTTGTTTGCGATACTTTGAGCAAGATAGCTTTCGCTCTCGATTATTAAAATTTTCATGCGCCCTGCGCCTTTGCTGCGTACTTTTGCCAGTCGTAAAATTTTAAGCTTACCGCAGCCTGCGCGGCGATGCCTTCGCTTCTGCCCGTAAATCCGAGCCCTTCGGTCGTGGTTGCCTTGACATTGACGCGGGCGCAGTTTAAAATTTTGCTTAAAACCTCTTGCATCTGCGCTTTGTAGGCTCCGATCTTCGGGCGCTGCGCGATGATCGTAATATCGGCATTTACGAGCTCATAGCCGTAGCCTCTGACGCGCCGCATTACCTTTCGTAACAGCTCCTTGCTATCCGCGCCTTTAAATTTGGCGTCGCTGTCGGGGAAAAGCTCGCCGATGTCGCCCAGCATCGCCGCGCCGCAAATAGCGTCGATTAGGGCGTGGATAGCTACGTCGCCGTCGCTGTGTGCGATCAGCGCGAACTCACATGGAATCGCTACGCCGCCAAGCACGATGCCTGCGCCTTTTTCAAGCGCGTGCACGTCAAAGCCCGTACCGCAGAATATATCGTGCGAGCATGGTTTTAAATTTAGCGCCGCCAGATCGCTTGCGCGCGTGATCTTAAGCGCGCCCGCCTCACCTTTTATAAACTCCAACCGCCCGCCCGCGCTGCCGACCGCCGCGCTGTCGTCGGTAAAAATTTCGCTTCCCTCAAGCGCCTTTTTAAGCAGGGCCGTGCGCGAAAGCTGCGGCGTTTGGATGAGGCGCAACTCCTCCCTCTTAACTACGTCCTCGCCGAGGTAGGTCGTGTCGTTTACGCCAAGATAGGGGCTGATGCAGTCTGCGCCTCCTAAATTTCGTATCAGCGAGGATATCAGCCCTGGCGAAATTTGCGCGCGAGCTACGTCGCTTACGAGCACGAGCTCGCTATCTACGAGTTTCAGAGCATTTTTTAGCGAGCTTTGGCGATTTGCGCCGCCGGGGGAGAAGTGAAATTTTAAATTTGAAGAGCCGCATTCATCTGCGTTGCATCCGACTTGAGCTTTAAAATTTTCCGCGCCCCGCGGCTTGCTTGCGTCGTTTAGATCATCTGCGCCGCATCCGATCCCGCCCTGCTCGCTTTGAAATTTATACTCGCTCGTGCCGCACTCTGCGCTTTTGCCGCGCGCCGAGGCCAAACTGCACGCATAGAGGCGTTTGCAATAGCTCACGTCTTCCTCGTTTACGGCGATTACGATCTTTTTAAATGGGTGTGCCCGCGCAATTCTCTGCGCGACGTATTGCCAAAGCGGTAGCTCGCCCACGCGCAGCCACTGCTTTTTGACGGGGAGCTCAAACCTGCTCGAATCGCCCGCGGCGAGCAAAATCAGCGATATATCTTTCAAATTTTATCCTTGAAATTTTGTTACGAAATTATACGTATTAAAAATGAAAGCAAAATTAATCGCGGCTTGCGGGCTAAAATATCTTAATCTTAGGCGTAAATTTACGCGGCGCGGCGGTAAAATTTCAGCCTGCGTTACGAAAATAAACCGCAAAAGAAAAGTAAGGATTAATGAAATTTGTTATATTATACGCGCATTTTTAAGTAAGCGAGGCGAAAATGACCGAAAGCTGCGTAACGCAGATCTATTTTGCAAAAAAAGGCGAGCTGACGCCGCAGATGAGAGAGGTCGCACAAAGCGAGCGCATGGACGTGCGGGCCTTGTGCGATCTGCTCGCGCAAGGAAGAGCGATCATCCCCGCAAACGTTAATCACAAAAGCCTAAAACCCATCGGTATCGGACGCGCGCTGCGGTGCAAGATCAACGCCAACATCGGCTCCTCGGGCACGACGAGCGATATTGAGGGCGAGCTGGAAAAGCTTGAGGTCTGCTTAAAGTACGGCGCCGATACGGTGATGGATCTAAGCACGGGCGGCGATTTGGACGAGATCCGCGCCGCGATAATCGAGTGCTCGCCCGTACCCATAGGCACGGTGCCGATCTATCAGATGATCCATGAGCTGAGCGATATTAAAAATTTAAAAACGAGCGCTATTCTTAGCACGATCGAGAAGCAGGCGCGGCAGGGAGTGGATTATTTCACGATCCACGCGGGCTTTAAGCTCGAGTTTATGCCGCTGCTGTCCCGTCGCAAAATGGGTATCGTAAGCAGGGGCGGCTCGCTGATAGCGTCGTGGATGATGAAATTTCATAAACAAAACCCCTTCTACGAAGCGTTTGATGAAATTTGCGATATCTGCGCCGCCTACGACGTATCGCTATCTCTGGGCGACGGTTTGCGCCCGGGCTGCTTATACGACGCGACCGATAGGGCGCAGCTTAGTGAGCTTGAAATTTTAGGCGAGCTAGCCCTGCGCGCGAATGAAAAAAACGTGCAGGTGATGATCGAGGGGCCGGGACATATCCCGTTTAACGAGATTGAGCTTAATATGCAGCTAGAGCGCAAACTCTGCCACGACGCACCGTTTTACGTGCTGGGGCCGCTTCCGACCGACATCGGCGCGGGCTACGATCACATCAGCAGCGCTATCGGCGGGACGATGGCTGCGTATTGCGGCGCTAGCATGCTCTGCTACGTAACGCCGAAGGAGCATCTGGGGCTTCCCAATGCAAAAGACGTCAGAGAGGGCATCATCGCGCACAAAATCGCCGCTCATGCCGCGGACGTCGCGCTAGGCAAAGCGGGCGCGATAGAGCGCGATCACGAGATGAGCGATGCGAGGTATAATTTTGATTGGAACAGGCAGTTTGAGCTTAGCTTCGATCCTGCGCATGCGCGCGAGCTGCACGACGAGAGCCTGGGCGATGAAATTTACAAGGGCGCGGAGTTTTGCTCGATGTGCGGGCCGAAATTTTGCGCATATAAAATCAGTAGAAATTTAACCGAAAATAAGGAGAAAGAATGAGTAAAGACGAAGTCTTAAATTTGCTTAAAAGTGTGATCTATCCGGGCTTTTCTAAAAGCATCGTGGATTTTGGATTTGTAAAAGAGGTCGAGATCGGCGATAGAATTTTCGTAGGGATCGAAATCCCCAGCGCCAAGCCTGAGATCGCAGCAGAGCTCAGATCGGCGGTGCAAAAGGCGCTAGGGGCGGATGCCGAAATTTTAATCAAACAGCCTAAGATCGCCGAGGAAAAGAGCAACTCTCGCAGCGGCAAAAATATCGCGCCGCAGATCAAGCATTTCGTGATGATCAGCAGCGGCAAGGGCGGCGTAGGCAAGAGCACGACGACGCTAAATTTAGCCATCAGCACGGCAAAGCTAGGCAAGAGAGTGGGGATTTTGGATGCCGATATTTACGGGCCGAATTTGCCGCGAATGTTGGGCGAAGATAAAACGCAAGCAAGCGTCGTGGGGCAGAAGCTAAAGCCGATCTTAAGCCACGGCGTGGAGATGATGAGCATGGGCGTGCTGATGGAGGAGGGCGCGAGCCTCATCTGGCGCGGCTCGATGATAATGAAAGCGATCGAGCAGCTGCTAAAAGACGTGGCGTGGAGCGACCTGGACGTGCTATTTTTGGATATGCCTCCTGGCACCGGCGATGCGCAGCTCACGCTCGCTCAGAGCGTGCCGGTGACGGCGGGCGTGTGCGTCACGACACCGCAGACGGTCGCGCTGGACGACAGCGCGCGCGGACTTGATATGTTCGAAAAGCTCCACATCCCGATCGCAGGCCTTATCGAGAATATGAGCGGCTTCATCTGCCCAGATAACGGCAAGGAGTACGATATCTTCGGTCGCGGCGGCGCGCAAAAGCTGGCGCAGCGATACGACACCGAAGTAATCGGCGAGATCCCGATCGAGATCGCTATCCGCGAGGGCGGCGACAGCGGCAAGCCGGTAAGCTTCTACGCGCCCGATTCTTTGAGCGCGAAGCGCTACGAAGATGCCGCGCGCAAGCTGTGGGAGAAGATCGAAAAGATCGATCGCGAGGAGCTGGCGGACAATTCCGCGATCCAGCCGGTGATGGACGGAAAGAGCGCCTGCTCGAATTAGGACTTTGGCGGGCGCGGCGTCAAATTTAGCGTGGAATTTCTCGTGAATTTTGCAGATTAGAATTTGGCGCGGAATTTCATAGTTTGGAATTTCACGCCTAATTTTGCTGCAAATTTTATAATGCTCGCAAAATTTCGGTATGCAATCCGTCATAGAATTTTGCCCGTAAATTTAGCGGGCAGAATTTCACGCGGGTTTCGCAGCTTGGAATTTCATGCTGAATTTTGAAGCTCGAAATTCTGCGTTAAAATTTCGCCACGAAATTTTGAAGTAATTTTACGGCGAAAATTAAATTCCAAACGCGCAATTCAGCGAGGTAAAATTTGCCGTAGAATTCCGCCTTGGAGTTTTAAATGTAAAATTTTAAGCATAAAGCTTTGCCGCAGAATTTTAAAATGTGAAATTTTATCGCTAAAGCTCTGTTTTAAAATTTTAAGATGGGGCTTTAATATGAATTTTAGGCTTGAAATTTTATCGCGCCTAGCTTTTTAGCGGTAGCCGCAGGATTGTGCTAGTTTAAAATTTTATTTTGCCCGGCTTTATGGCGGTGGAGCTTATCTGCGAAAGCCTCTGCGAAGCTTATTCGGGATGGAATTTTATCCGTAGCGGTCGCGGCAAGGAGATTTCTCGCGCAGTTGAAATTTAAGCAGCTGGAATTTCATTCGTATAGGCAGGAAGCTAAAGCGGCAAAATCCCTAAGCTTAGGGCTTTTAGGTTTAGGGATTTTACTTTTATACGAAATAAGAAAGGTCGGTAATGAGGTTTTTGATTATTTTGGTGCTTGCATTTGCGGCGTTCGCGCAAGAGAGCAATATGCAAAAATGGGCGAAGGAGATTACCGCGGACGCGCAGATCCCGCAGGATAAGTTTTTGGCGTTTTATCTGAATAAAGATGAGCCTAAGAAGGTGATTTTCTCTGAAAACGTCGATCGCATCAGCGTCAATTACGAAGGAAATTCTTTCCATGAAATTCCATCTCCAAATCTTATGGCGTATTGGGTCGGCGAGTTTAATTTCGACGCAGATGTCGAAAAGATGGTGCTAGGAGATTACGGCTGGTCTACGCTGGTAATCGCCGTAGACGGCACGGATGTGCTAGGCGGGACGTCGAGCAATCAAAAGCGCCCGCTTACGTATAAATTTAGCAAGGGCAAGCACAAGATCGAAGCGTGGTTTTTAAATGACGCGCATTCTAGCGAGCTTTTTGTGGATTTTAAAGATGTAGAGCCCTTTTATCGTCAAAAAGACGCCGTAGCCAAGATCCCTGCGGATAAGGACTACGACCTGTGGCTGGGCGCGATCTATGAAAGCGCTCAGATGAATAATCGCGTCAAGCTAAATTTAGCCAAATCCGCTAAACCCATCGTGCTACTGCTTAGCTCATATCGCGCCGTGGAGTGGGAGATCTCAAATCCGCAAAATAACGAAATTCTAGCCGTGTTAATTTACAACCCCATAAGTAGCGTCCGTGGCGTAAGCGGTGCGCTTTACGTCGAAGACTACAGATACACGGAGGCTGCGGATGGGCTTAAATGCGAGTGCATCTCGGGCAATGTCTTTCACTGCGACGGCAGCGAGATTTATGATATGAACGGGCGCGTAAACGGGATATTTGGCAGAGGCCTGGGGGCATTTGCCGGCAAGCACGCCGTAAATTCCTTAGATTTGCCGGGGCTTGTTATTACTCCAAAAATTTTAGACGAAAGTAAAGCTCGCCTACTCTCTGTAGAAGCCGACCGCAAGAAATGCGAAAGCACACCGATGGATGATGTGTTTAGGTGAGATGGAATTTTATAAGCGTTTGAAAATGGGTAAAATTTTTATATAATTCTTTGATTAGTTTATATTGTGTGGTGGGAGAAATAAATGTCTGAAAATCCAGAAAATCAGAAAAATCCAGAAAATATTTTTAATAAGCTAAAAGAGATTTGTGAAGGAATTTTATCGATTTTAAAATTGATTTCCTTAATAATGCCCGCATTCTCTATTATTATAGGCTTTGTGTTTGCTATGACTTATATGAGAGATAATGGATTTTTTAGTTATGAAATCTTTAGCATAAATTTTATGTGGGTTTTCTTGCTTGTGGGTATGTTGTTAATAGCCATTCACGGATTTTATATTTTGGGTGCGCATCTACGTATAACTAAAAAAACTGACGATGAAGCTGCATACATTACCTGTATTTTTATAAATATAACTTTAAAAGTTTTTGTTTTTTTAGGGTGTTGTTGTATGTTGTATAATAATGTCGTTTTTATTTATTTAATAATTTTTTGTTTTATCGTATCGATAATTTTATTTATCATATATTGCACTTGTTGCCGTAAAAAGCAAGAATGTATGAAAAAAATTCCTTGGGCTACTGAAATAATATATATAGTCATTTTTATCACTTTTTTTTGTTTCGAAGGATTGCAAGGGGTTGATCCTTCTTTTATAGTATTTGCCATTTTCTTCTTTTTATTTGAAGCATTAATAATTTTTATTTCGTGTGCAGCTATCACTATAGAAAGATTTTTTGAGGCGCTTGGTATAATGTTTATTGCGTTTCATATATTATTTTTATCACTGAGTGTGCCTATTTTTTCGCAATTTTTTAAGGAATCACAATACTATAGCTTCAATTTTATTTGCAAAAAATTTTTAAAGTCTATAAATTTAGCTTCCGATCATGCTGAAATTTATCTAAAAGATAAAAATGAATCTGTTATTAGCGGTAAGTTAATTTTTGATGATGGTAAATATGCTTATGTGGAATTTAATCGCACGATTAGCAATTGCGGCGATGTCGGCGATTCTTGCATTAAAACTATAAAAAAGAAAGTTCCTAGCGAGGATGTTAGCATTATTACCAAAGTTAAAAAAGATACCAAAGCGAGTGTTTCGAAGTAAAATTACAAGAAGCCAAGCAATATAAAACAAAATAATCAAGAATTTAAAAGCGCATGTTTTCGCTTTTAAATTCCATTCATGCACCTTTTCAAATCCCCTTTTAAATTAAATTTAGCTATACTCCCGCGCAATTTTGCGATTAAGGATTAAATATGAAAGAGATTAAAAGCCTAAGCGAGCTGCGAGCTTTTGCGGATAAAGTTCGCGCCAAAAAGGGCTATCGCGATCCGATGATGTGGGCGGTCGGGCGTGTATTTAAGGGGCGCGCGGAGGGGTACAAAAGCCTAAGCGTAAATTACGCGCACGTAAATTTTAAAGATGGGCTAGTAAGCGCAGCAGTGCTAATCCATGCTCTAACCGAATGCGGCGAGGTCGTGGATTTTAGCGGTAGCGAGTGCGTCCTTCCGCTAACGCACAAAGCCCTAAAAAAGGCGATCGAGGCTTTAAAATTTCTACAGCCAGACGCCAAAGAGGGCGCGCACAAAAATCTGCAGGTGTTGCTTGCGGTTAAAGAGGCGATGAAATCGGACGAGCACGCGAGCTTTTGCGCCAGCTTCATCTTTGAGGATACCGCGCCAAAAAGTGTCGAGAGCGTCTATCTCAAGCTTTACGCGCTTTCGCTAAATCTCTGTGAGCCGCGCACGCTCAATCTAGACGGCGCATTTAGCGTACTTCCGAACGTCGCATGGGACGAAAACGCCCGCCCGATCGAGCTTTGGTGGCTGCGTGAAAACGAAATCTCTTTAAAAATGCAAGGCCGCTATCCGCGTATCATTAGCGTCGATAAATTTCCGCGCTACCTAAGCCACGTCGTGCCGCCGCAAAATGTGCGGATTTTAGACGATGCGAAGGTGCGTTTTGGTGCGCATATCTCCGCGGGTACGACCGTGATGCCGGGTGCTGCGTATGTAAATTTCAACGCAGGCACGACCGGCAGCGTTATGATCGAGGGGCGCGTCAGTAGCTCGGTCGTCGTGGGCGAGGGTAGCGACATAGGCGGCGGTGCGTCGATTTTGGGCGTGCTAAGCGGCACCAACGGCAATGCAGTGAGCATAGGCAAGCACTGCTTGCTGGGCGCAAACTCCGTCACGGGCATTCCGCTAGGCGATCGCTGCATCGTGGATGCCGGTATCGCGGTACTTGAGGGCACGAAGGTTTTTGTCGCGCAAAAGGATCGCGAGGCGCTAGCAGCGCTAAATACGGGCTTTGCATTTGATCGCGAAATTTATAAAGGACTTGAGCTTGCCGGGCTTAGCGGACTTCACTTCCGACAAAATAGCCAAAGCGGGCAGATTACGGCAAGCGTTAGCAAGCGCGCGATCAAACTCAACGCGGAACTGCATTAAATTTAAACAGCGGGCGCGGATTGGCTGGAGCTTTTCAAAGCTACGTTAAATCTATAACTTAAACGGCGAGCTTGAAAAGGATACGGATGATCTCGCCGCACGCCGCTTTGAGCAATAGCATGTGATCCATCACAAAAATTTCCGCTCATAGAATTTCACGCGGAATTTAAAGAATTTTTGCCGCGATTTAGAAAATTTCTAGCGGTGATTTATGGAATTTACGCCGCTAATTTAACGCGAAAGCTTTTGGCGGCTCGCGGATTTTTGCCGCGCAGAGGGTTCTTAAATTTCAAAAATAGATTGAATTTAAAATTTGAATATGATAGATTTCAAATAAAATTAGGAGGTTAAAATGGAAAAATTTATACCCGCCCTGTTCGGCGTATTTATCTGCAGCGCAGCGCTTGCGGGAGATGTAGATGCCGATGCACAGCGCTGCAAGGCTTTGGCGGACGCCGTAAATGGGCACAGTCACCCCGAGACTAAAAATATAGAGTTGGGCGCGGCTACATGCGAGGGCGATAAATTTGTAATTCCTACGATTCTAAAAAATGAAATTTGGGATAAAGTAGATCCCAAAATCAAGCAAAATTTTGAAAGCATTTTGCGCGCCAACAGGCAAAAGGACGTCTGCGCGATGATGAAAGCGGGCGGTCTAAATCGCATAGGCGTACGAGAATTTCTGCAAAGCGGCGAAAAAATCGCCGATCTGACCTACACGCGCAGCGATTGCGGCTTGGAATAAAATTTCAAAGGAGAGATAATGGAAGTGCCTCAAGCGGCGTATAGCAGAGATAAAATCATCATTCGCACCGGTGCGATCGGTATCATTTCAAATGTAATTTTAGCGGCATTTAAGGGCGTCGTGGGGCTGATCTCAGGCTCGATCGCGATCGTACTTGATGCCGTAAATAACCTAAGCGACGCACTTTCGTCCGTCATTACGATCGTGGGCGTGCATCTTGCTAGCAAGCAGCCCGATCGCGCGCACCCCTTCGGACACGGCAGGATCGAGTATCTAAGCGCGATCGTAATCGCCGTAATCATCCTCTACACTGGCGGCGTCTCGCTCGTTGAATCGATCAAAAAGATCATTCATCCGCAAGCGGCGAATTATAATGCGGTTTCGCTCGCCATCATCGCCGTAGCCGTCGCGGCGAAATTTAGCCTAGGGCTTTATACGCAAAAGACGGGTGAGCGCGTAAATTCTAACTCGCTCATCGCTAGCGGCGTGGACGCCAAATACGATGCGCTCGTATCGCTAGCCACCCTCGTAGCGGCTTTAATTTCGCTTATTTTCGGGCTGAGCTTGGAGGCGTATCTGGGCGCGATAATTTCGGCTCTTTTGATCAAAACGGCGTATGAAATTCTACGCGACACGATCAGCAAGCTTTTGGGCTCGCGTCCGAGCTTGGAGCTGACGAATGAAATTTACAACGTCGTGCGGGGCTTTGAGGGCGTCATCGGCGCATACGATCTGATGTTTCATGACTACGGGCCCGATAAGATGGTCGGCAGCATCCACATCGAAGTCGCAGAGGACACGACCGCAGCGCAGATCGACGCTCTTACGCGCCGCATTCAAAACGCCGTTTTTGCGAAATTTAATATCATCCTAGACACCGTAGGAATTTACGCGTTTAACAGGAACGATCCGCGCGCCGCCGAGATCTACGAGCATATCAAGCAGATGGCGTTTTCGCATGAGTTCGTCTCGCAGATACACGGATTTTATCTCGACGAGGAAAAGCGCTCGATCAGCTTCGACGTCATCGTCGATTTCGCAGCGCCCGATATGGAGGCGACGTTTCGCGCGGTCTGCAAGCAGGTGCGCGCGGCGTATCCGAACTACACGCTCATCATCACTCGCGATAGCGACTACAGCGGTTAAAATTTAAATTGCTCTAGCGGTTTAAATTTAATCGCGCCGGCTCTCGCTTTCTCGCGCACCCCTTCGGCGAAATTTCAGAATTTTAAGCTACAATAGGAAAAATTTATCGCGGTTCGCCGCGGCGTAAAAGTCGCAATAAAACGTGATATGAGATTTGCGCGCAAAACCTAGCAGAAGCCCGCGCGCAAGGCAATGCAAAGAGAAATTTAAAAGGAAAAATATGGTTGAAATCAAAGATCTAACGATGCGCTTTGGCAAACAGCTACTTTTTGAAAACGTAAATTTAAGCCTGGATAAGGGCAGGCGCTACGGTCTCATCGGCGCAAATGGCGCAGGCAAATCGACGCTACTTAAAATTTTAAGCGGGCAGATCGAATCTAGCAGCGGCGAAATTTTGATCGAAAGTGGGCTTAAAATCGGCGTTTTGGGGCAGGATCAATTCGCATTCGAAAGCTTCAGCGTCAAAGACGCCGTGCTATACGGCAACAAGCGCCTTTATGACGCCGTGCGCGAAAAGACGCAGCTTTACGAAGCGGGCGAGTTTAACGACGAGATAAATGAGCGCCTCGGCGAGCTTGAGATGATCTGCGCCGAGGAGGATCCCGCCTACGAGTACGAAACGCGGATCGAGAAAATTTTAAGCTCGCTGGGGCTGGGCGACTTTGATAAAAAGATGAGCGAGATCGAGACTAGCGATAAATTTAAGGTCCTTCTCGCGCAGGTGCTCTTCCCGCGCCCCGACGTGCTGTTTTTGGACGAGCCGACGAACAACCTCGATATCGACGCCATTTCGTGGCTCGAGTTTGAGCTAAATCGCCACACGGGCACGCTCGTAGTCATCAGCCACGACCGCCACTTTTTAAACCGCGTCTGCACGGACATCCTCGACGTGGATTTTAGGCGGGTGCGCGAATTTAGCGGCAATTACGACGACTGGTTTATCGCGTCCAATCTCACCCTCAAACAGGCGCAGTTTGAGCGCGAGAAAAAGCTCAAAGAGAAGGCGGAGCTTGAAAAATTTATCGCTCGCTTCAGCGCCAATGCAAGCAAAGCAAAGCAAGCCACGAGCCGTCAAAAACAGCTCGACAAGCTCGATCTTAGCGAGCTTGCGACCTCTTCGCGCAGAGAGCCTAGCATTTTATTCAAGCCTGCGCGCGAGATCGGCAATGAAATTTTAGAGCTAAGCGGCGTGGACATGAGCTTCGGCGAGATTGAAATTCTGAAAAATTTTAACCTCAAGCTCGCTCACGGCGATAAGATCGGCATCATCGGGCGAAACGGCGTGGGAAAAAGCACGCTTTGCAAGATCATCATGGGCGAGCTCGCGCCGCAGCGCGGTAAGGTGCACATGGGCGCCACGATCGAGCCCGGGTACTTCGCGCAGGATACGAATAATAAAATTTCAGGCGAGCTCAAGCTCTACGAATATTTGCAAAGTCCGCAGAATAGGGATCTGGATGAAATTCGCAAATGCCTTGGGCGCATGCTTTTTAGCGGCGCGGAGCAGGAGAAAAGCGTGGGTAGCCTAAGCGGCGGCGAGAAACACCGCGTGATGCTAAGCAAGCTAATGCTGCAACGCCCGAACCTGCTGGTGCTCGATGAGCCCAACAACCACCTTGATCTCGAGGCGATCATCGCGCTTGGCGAAGCGCTGTATAACTTCGCGGGCTGCGCGATCTGCGTGAGCCACGACCGCGAGCTCATCGACGCGTTTGCAAATAGAATTTTGCACCTCAAAGGAGACGCCGAAATTGTCGATTTTAGGGGCACTTACGAGGAGTATCGCGAGAGCTTGGGAGCGAGCGATGATTGAGATCTGCGTAAACGGCGAGCCGCTGCAGCTGGCGCAGGATATGAGCGTGAGCGAGTTTTTGCGCCGGCGCGGACACGATCTACGCTTTGTGGCGCTCGAGCGCGACGGCGAAATTTTGAAAAAAGAGGCGTGGGAGCGCACGCAGATCTCAAGCGGCAAAAAATATGAAATCGTCGAGTTCGTAGGCGGCGGCTGAGATCGGACTTTGAGTTATGTTAAAAATTACGGCAGCCCAGAAGTTTAAATCCGCGCGAAGGTCGCTAAATTTTAAGCGGCGTAGCGACACAGCGGCT
Organism: uncultured Campylobacter sp.; assembly: GCA_937990735.1. GTDB lineage: Bacteria > Campylobacterota > Campylobacteria > Campylobacterales > Campylobacteraceae > Campylobacter_B. The sequence continues at coordinate 19,183 of CALKQT010000100.1, forward strand.
AGAGCTCAAAATTTGCATGCGCGTCGTTAAAATTTTAAACGATACGGCGGCGCGGAGACATAGCGGCGTTTGGGTTTTTAAATTTATTAGGAAGCCGCGGTAGCTTGACGCCCGCGGCGAGCTTTTAAATTTTGAAAGCGAATTGAGCCGCGGCGGCCTAACGCAGAAGTTTTAAAATTCGCTCCGCGGCGATAGAGTTTAAGTTTTTATTGCGGCGGCGAAACGTTAATTTGCGTCGCCGGCTGCCGCGGCAGATGTGGGCTTTAAAACTGCGCCGGCGCCGTAAGCTTGAGCGCGGGAATTAAAATTTACGCCGAAGTTGCGGGATTTGGGTGCGGGGTTTAAAATTTACCCCGAGATTTCTGCCGCCATGCACGCTGAGACGTATGCTGCGGCGTACCGCCTTTTCGTCGGTTGGGCTTGAAATTTTAAATTTAGCTGCAGCGCGGATTTATTCAGGCGTTTAGCGGCTTTTAAGTTTAGCGGATCGCTTTAGCGCTTCGCGACTTTAAATTTAACCGACAAGCGGGGATTAATGCGCTAAAATTTAACGGATTTAGCTTGTGCTGCGCGTTCTGTACGGAGCCACCACGACGCGCCGCCGTATTAGCCGAACGCAATGCGCTCAGGAGGCTAAAAATTACGCGTTAAAAGCAGGATGAAATTTGCGGATTAAAATCGCGTGCGATGCGCTCGGTACGCCCCGCTTGTGCCGCAGCTCGTGCCAAGCGTTTGTGCGGTGCGTCGTAGCTGCGTAGACCTCTGCCGCGACCGTGCCGCAATACTGCATAAATGCACGCTATTTTCGCGCAGATATGAGGCGCCGTACACTTAAATTTGCGCGATAAATTTAAACGGCAAAAAGATAAAATTTAGGATCAAAATGCAGATAAAATTAAACGGTAAAGCTTACGAAACGGGCGCGAGCGATCTTGAGGGGCTTAAGCGCGAAGTTAAATTTAGCGGCGAGATCGCCGTGATAAACGGCTATGCGAGCACACAAAACTGCGAGCTGAAAGCGGGCGATGAGCTCTTTTTGCTCGCGCGCGGCGCGGAGCTATCGCCGCAGGAGCTTCGCGAGCTGATGCTTGCTCGCAATGCCCCCGCCGTAAACGAGGCGCTGCAAGGCTCGTGCGTGGCGATCTGCGGGCTCGGCGGGCTCGGCTCAAACGTCGCGATCCTACTTGCGCGCGCGGGCGTGGGCGAGCTCTTTTTGATCGACTTTGACGTCGTCGAGCCGACCAACCTGAACCGCCAGCAGTACGAGATCAGCGATCTTTACAAGCCCAAGACGGCCGCTCTGCGCGAAAAAATCGCGCGCATAAACCCGTTCGTGCGCGTGCGAACCTTAAACGAGCGACTTACCGCGCACAACGTAGCCGAAATTTTAAAAAACGAGCGTATAATTTGCGAGTGCTTCGACGACGCGGCGGCGAAAGCGATGATTTTCGATGCGCTCGGCGGCACGGATCGCTTTTTGATCTGTGCTAGCGGTATGGCGGGCAGCGGCGACGCCAACGAGATCGGCACGACGCGGCTCGGCAAAAACGTCTTCGTCTGCGGCGACCGCAAAAGCGCCGCAGCTCAGGGCGTGGGGCTGCTTTCGCCGCGCGTGGCGATCTGCGCGGCACATCAGGCAAACGTCGCGCTTAGGCTGATTTTGGGCGAGGAGGGCTAGGCCCGGCCGCTCATCGCGCGCCCGCATTTCTAAATTTACGCGCCTTTGTGCATTGCCGCTAAATTTAAGCCTCGCGCGATTGTTTTTGAGAAGCAAAGAGCGTTTCGGCGGCATACAGCGTGTTTAAAAGCGGTATAAAATTTAGCTGCGATATGCAAATTTAAACGACCAAATTTAAACCATTTGCCGTGCGCAGCTCGCAGATAAGTAAAATTTTAAAATTTATTCGGCGCGAGCAAGCTACTTTTGAATGCAGGATTTAAAATTTCGTGCAGCAAAGCGAGCCGCAGTCTGCGCGTTAAATTTTAAAATTTTTGTGTCGTGGCTAAAATTTGACGGAAAATTTTAGAGGCCGTCGTCCGTGCGACGCGTTAAAATAGCGACAGAAGCAAGGTGCACAATCTGTGCCGCAATCTCGCGCCGTGTATAATGCACCGCGCTGATATTGCGCTATCTGCGCCGCGCATAAAAACGAAAATTTAAACTAAAGAGGATAGAATGGACGATAAACTGATCTTAGGCGGCAGGGAGTTTAGCTCACGCCTGATAATGGGCTCTGGCAAGTTCGATCACGCGATGATCGACGCCTGCGTGCGGCATGCGGGCTGCGAGATCGTCACGCTCGCGCTGCGCCGCGTGAACGAAAGCAAGAGCCGCAATATCTTGGATTTCATCCCCGGCGGCGTCACGCTGCTGCCAAACACCAGCGGCGCGCGAAACGCCGAGGAAGCGCTGCGGATCGCACGGCTCGCGCGCGAGCTGGGATGCGGCGACTTCGTAAAGATCGAGATCATAGGCGACAGCAAATACCTTCTGCCCGACAACGCCGAGACGATCAAGGCCTGCGAGGTCTTGGCGCGCGAGGGTTTCGTGCCGCTTGCCTACATGCATGCCGATCTGTGCGTCGCTCGCGATCTGGTAAGCGCAGGGGCCGCCGCCGTGATGCCTCTGGCCGCGCCGATCGGCTCCAACCGCGGGCTGATGATGCGCGGAATGATCGAAATTTTACTTGGCGAAATCGACGTGCCGATCATCGTAGATGCGGGGATCGGCGCGCCTAGCGAGGCCTGCGAGGCGATGCAGATGGGCTGCGCTGCGGTGATGGTAAATACGGCGATCGCCACGAGCGGGGATCTGGCGCTGATGGCGCGGGCGTTTGCGCTCGGCGTGCAGGCGGGGCGCGATGCCTATCTGGCGGGGCTCGGCGCCGTTTGCAAAACGGCCTGCGCAAGCTCTCCGTTAACGGGATTTTTGAGGTAGCGGTTAAAATTTTAAACGCAGCTTGGTTGTGCGAGCCGTATTTTTTTGCGCCGAATTTGCCTTTCTTGAGCTATAGATACATATCGCGCAAGGTTTTTTCTCCATGTGAGTTAAATCCCAGCGCGTATTGTTAAGCTCTATGCCAAACGACATAAATTCCGCACTTAGCTAGGCATCTTCAAGCGCTGCGGCAAAAAGTAATTTGGCAGCGGTACAATGCGCGGCAAGCTCGGCGATGAAATTTTAAAATTTCATCGCGCCAAAAGCCCTATTTATCGGCAGGCTATTTTAGTATGTCGTATTTGTCGCAGTATTCTCGTAAAGAGTCTTTATCGTAGCCGAATAACCCTGGGTGTTTTTTGCCCATTTCGCAGGCCTTTTGATAGTATTGTGTCGCCCTTGCTCTGTCGCCACCTGCTTCAAGAACTGAAGCAAAATTCCCACACGCCATCCAACTTCCCGCATCGCAGGCTCTTCTGGCATATCCCATAGCCCGCGTCATATCTTTTCTTACCCCTTTGCCATGCGCATACATATGGCCTAAATTGTTGCAGCCGTCTGCATATCCGCCGTCGCAAGCTTTATCGAATAGTTCGACAGCCTTTTTATAATCTTTTTTCACCCCTTTGCCACCATGATACATTGCTCCCAAATCCGAGCAAGCTACATAATCGTTTCCGTCGCAAGCCTTTTTAAAGTAGTAAAGTGCTTTTTTATAATCCCTATCGGATGCGTTTCCCCCGAACAAGGTCGGATTTTTATAAAGAGCGCCGGCGTAACTGCAAGCCTCAAAATCACCTGCTTCGCAATTTTGCTCAAATTGTTTAACTTGCTCTTTGCTAAAAGTTATGCCAAAAGCCAAAGAGCCCAACAGGGCTAAACCTAAGATGATTTTTTTCATTACTTCTCCTTAAAATTTTACGAAAGTATATTCTTTCATCTTTTAATAATCACTAAAATTTAAAATGCGAACGGGGCGCTCCGTTTTAAAATTTTTTACCGAAATCCTGCTAAAATGCGCTTCTAAACCAAACGAAAATAAACTTTGCGGCGCCTAAATTTACACGCAAAAGCGTGCCGTGTGGAATTTAAATGAAAATTTAAAAGGAAAATTTTAAAGATGATGGGAACCGGCTATTTAGCGGGCATGGAGGATATCGGAAGCGAGATGATGGAGCACACGCTCGCTCTGCGCGAGGGCTTTTGCGAAGAGGCGAGCGAGGCTGACGTGCAAAGGGCGATCGGCGCGAAAAATAGAAGTCTGCGTGATTTTGCCGCGCTACTAAGCGTGCGCGCGGGCGAGCATTTGGAGCAGATCGCGCAAGCCGCAGCGCGCGAGAAGACCGCGCATTTCGGTAGCAACATCGCCGTTTTCACGCCGATTTACATCTCAAACTACTGCGACAATCTGTGCGTTTACTGCGGCTTTAACTGCAAAAACAAAATCGCGCGCGCAAGGCTCGATGAGGCGCAGCTAAAGGCGGAGTTTGAGGCGATAGCGGCGAGCGGGCTAGAAGAAATTTTAATCCTCACCGGCGAGAGCGAGAAAAACAGCCCCGTGCGCTACATCGGGCGCGCCTGCGAGCTCGCGCGGCAGTATTTTAAGGTAATCGGCGTCGAAATTTATCCGTTAAACTCTGCCGATTACGCCTATTTGCACGCTTGCGGCGTCGATTTCGTCACCGTTTTTCAAGAAACCTATGATCCCGCGCGCTACGCGCAGCTGCATCTTGCGGGCAACAAGCGCGTTTTTGCGTATCGCTTCGCAGCTCAAGAGCGCGCGATTAGAGGCGGTATGCGCGGCGTGGGCTTTGCGGCGCTTTTGGGGCTCGGGGACTTCCGCCGCGATGCCTTTGCCACGGGCGTGCACGCGTGGCTGCTTCAGCGCAAGTACCCGCGCGCCGAGATTGCTTTTTCGGTGCCGCGCCTGCGCCCGATTATCAACAACGACAAAATAAACCCGAAGGACGTCGGCGAGCGCGAGCTGCTGCAGGTGATGTGCGCGTATCGACTGCTGCTGCCAAGTGCGCAGATCACGATCTCCACGCGCGAGAGGGCGGGCTTCCGCGACAATGCGATTAGGATCGCGGCGAGCAAAATTTCGGCGGGCGTGAGCGTAGGTATCGGCGGACACAGCGAGCAGAGGGGCGACGAGCAGTTCGAGATCAGCGATGCGCGTAGCGTAAGCGAGGTCTGCGAGGCGATCCGCGGCGGCGGGCTGCAGCCGCTGATGAGCGAGTATATCTATGTGTGAGGCGCGAAATTCTGCCGCGTGCGTGGATGAAATTTGCGACGTTAGACGCGAGATTTGCAGCGTCGGGTTCGAGGGCGGATTTAGCTCTACTCGGCGCAGAAATAAAATTTGTAGCGTAAAATACGACACCGAATTTTACGTTGCCGCACACGGCGATAAAATTTATGGCGTTATGGCGGATGATAAAATTTTCCATGTCGTGTCAGCTCGCGCGGGAAATTTTGAGTTACAAAATGCGTGCGTAAATTTAAGACCTAGGAACACATACGCGGATTTAAAATTTAAGGGCAGTGCAGATTCCGAGCCCGCGGGCGACTTAAATTCTATATTTAAAAACGGCGCGAGCTTTGGGTTCTTATGCGGCGGCAACGCAAGGTCGCTAAAATCGATGAGCTGGGCAAACGTTTTGAGCCTTAGCGCTGCGGTGGAAATTTCAGTCCTTGTTCCGGCGGGCGAAATTTTGAAATATGGCGTGACGGCGGGGATTTCGGCGCTCGCTCTAGCAAGTAAAATTTTAATCCCTAGTATCGCAGGCAAAATTTTAAATTTGAGCGCGGCGCACGGATATTGGGCCTAAAGGAGCGGGCGGATGCTAGATTTAGAGCTTGCTTCGCGCATTACGATCATCACAAATCGCGCGCTCTGCGGCGGCGAGGCGGCGCTGCTCGCGCGCATAGTGGATTTTGCCGCGGCAGGCATAGGCGAGATCGTCGTGCGCGAAAAGGATTTAGACGAAGCGGTCTATGCGGCACTGTTTAAGAATATACTGCGCACTTGCGAGTTCTACGATCGCGCAGACCGGCTCAGCTTTGACGCGGATCGAGCTTGCCCACATGAAATTTCGCCGAATGAAATCCGCGCCGCCAAATTTGATGCGGCAGAAGCGCACGAAGATGGGTTTGGCACGGATGCGGCTCGCTCGGACGGAATTTTCGCAGAGGAAGTTTGCGCGCGCACGATTCCGCATAAAATTTACGACGATCGAGCCTACGCCGTCCAAACCCTCGTAGGCGGATTGAACGCGAGCGCGGTCTGCGCGGATAAAATTTCGCTCTACGAGCGCGACGAGGACGAAATTTTGCAAAAAAAGCTCCATTTGGGCGGCGGCAAGAGTGAGCTTTGCGCGGATGCGGCCCGCAAGCACGGTGCCGCTACAGATGAGATACAGTCTAAAAATTCCGCTCGTGTTTTAGATGAAATTCTGTCTGAAAATTTTACCGGCACTGCAAACTGCGCGAATGATAGCGCACCGGGCGAGATTTCGCTTCGCGGCGCTGCAAGCGAAACAAAACTTGCGGCAGAAGGCGTACGGGGCGCAGAAAATGCGGAAAGTATGCAGGGTGCGCAAAGTACAGAAAATGTGAATGATGTGCATAGTGCAAAAAATGCGGGGAGCTCACGGAACGCGCAGTACACGGAAAGTATAGAGGGCGTAGAAAATTCACAGAGCGTGAAAGAGGTGGAGAACTCGCAGAGTGTGGAGGGTGCGCAGAGCGCAGAGAGTGCAAGGCGCCCGCCCGCGATCTTTGTGCATAATTTTGCAGATTTTGCGCTGCAGGCGGGCGAGAGAAATTTATGGCTGCCGCTCGGGATTTTGCGGAGCTTTAGTGCGGCGTGCGGCGCGGAGTTTTTGCGCGCAAATTTTAAAAAATTGGTCGCTTCCTGCCACAGCGAGGCGGAGACGCGCGAGGCGCTGGAGCTGGGTGCCGGCGCGATCTGTCTAAGCCATATATTTGCGACCGATTGTAAGGTGGGGCTCGCGCCGAGGGGGCTAAATTTGATCCGCGCCGTGCGAGGGTTTTACGACGGCGAAATTTACGCGCTGGGCGGCATAACGCCGCGCAATTTCTCCTCCGTCCTACGCGCGGGAGCCGACAGGATCGCCGTTATGAGCTCAGCGATGGCTGCGCGGGACGCGAGCGATTTCATAAGAAAATTTAAGAAATAAATCGATCCAAAAACGCGGTTTGTTTCCGTTGCCGCGCCCTTGCTGCCGTCATTGCACTGCATGCGGCGCGACGCAAAAGCACATATTTTAATAAAATCAAAAACGCGCGAAACGAACGTGATTTATTGCGATTTAAGCCCGAAGTTATAAAATACGAGCGATTTAAGCTTAAGGATATTTTTTGGATAAAGTGCGGTTTGAGGAATCTAAAAAGCTTCTAAACGAAGGGCACCAGAACTTAAAGCAAAAGCTGCGAAAAGGCGCTAACGCCGACATCTTTGACGATGCGGATTTAAGCGATGCAACGGATCTCAGCTCATTAAATTTAAACGATACAAATTTGAGTAGCAAAAGCTTTAAAAATGCGAATTTTAATCAAACAGACCCCAAATCGCAAGCCGATCATCTTTGCGCCGCAAATTTCCGAGATACAAATTTAAACTCAAAAGATGAGGTAAAATTTCAAAATTTAAACCCGGGCGGTGTTTCATCGCAGAGCGCCAAAACTCGTGATTACGATAAAGAGCCGATAATCATCAAAGACTATATGCCGATCGTAAATATTATAGCTATAGTAGCGTTGCTCTGTTTTGCTATGTTTATAAATTTAGTATTTAATATTCCCTATGATAGAAAAGTTGCGAATATTCTGCTTACTGGACCTTTGGTTGCTAGGGCTCTTAAGGGTTTTTCGCAGCATTACGGAAGGAAATTTATATTTTTAAACTCAAGCATAAAATGTATAAAATCAGGCGAGCAGCTTGTAATGAAATTTGATGATATTTTATATTTTAAAAAGACTTTTGCACTTGTTTATGAAAGCGAGACACGAAAATATACGGAAACGGAAAGAATTATAGGAAAAACCTGTCTTGCCATATACATACTCGCTTATATTTATGGTGCGATATTTGATGACTCCATGATAGTTTTCATAATGTTATTTTGCTGCATGGGGGCGATTATCTTTCTTTTCATACCGCAAATGATTTTTCATCTATTTAAGGGCGGCTTATTTTCATGTAGGTTTGTCGATGCTTTAATTATAGACGCACTTTACAATAAATTTTTTATATTTATATCCACTAATAAAGAATATAACGAGCTTAAAAAATATATGAAATTAAAATTTAATAAAGACCTAGACGCGCCGAATTATCTTTTAAGAGTTAAAAATTTTTAACTCAGGCATTTTTCGAATTTACGAAGTCTCACTCCACGAGCCGCGCGCGGATGTCGCCGAAGAGCAGCACGTCCTTCAAAACGGCGTGATCGGCGTAGCCGCGCTCGTTTAGGCTCAGGTGTAGCTCGCCTCGGCTGCTCGAAAATATCGGCTGGTTGATGAAAACCACGTAGATCGCCGCAGCCTGCTTATCCGTGCCCGCGCCGTGCCCTTTAAAATTTACGTCCGTTGTGCCGGTTTTCGTGTCTGCTCCGCTAGAGCTTGCGCTTGCCGCTGCGCCGGAGTTGGTGTCCGCATCGCTAGGCGGCGCGACGCCAAGCTCGCTCGCGATATTTGCAGCGGCGCTTCCGCGCGGCCTTTCGATGTCAATCCTTCCGTCGGCGCTCTTTGCGCCTGCGGCTCGGACGAAAAATTTATCGCCCGAGTGCGGAATTTTAGAGAAATTGAAAAACAAACTCAGCAGGTCGTTCGTCGCAAAATAGGGCAAAATTTCATCGCTTACGAGCTGCAGCTCGCCGCCCGTGCCCTTGAACTTTTGAAATTTTATCATTTTACGCGCGTAGTCGAAGGTGTAGGTTTTGCGCTCGTTTTTCGTCGTTTTGCCCTTTTTGCGCGAGACCTCGTGGACGTAGAGATCGGGCACCAAAAGCCCCGCCACGACGCGCCCCTTTGAGTGGAAGCTTTCGCGCCTTTGTCCGCTCAGGCTGCCTGCGACGCCCTGCGCAACGGCATCCATGACGATCTCGTAGCGATCGCCCTGCCGCACGAGCCGCGTATTTGCGCTGCCGACTGCGCCGAAAACGCCGAACGAAATCTCATATTTCGCGCTGATCGTCTCGCTAAAAAGCGCGCTCGCGCATAAAATCAAAATAGCAAAAAATTTCATCCCTACCGTCCTTCCGCTTTGCGGCGCCCCAATTATACGGCGCCCGTTAAATTTACGCTCTGCGCGCCGCTCGTAAAGCTCGCGCGGGAATCTGCGCCGTGTTTGTAAATTTACCATAAAAAGCAAAACTCGCGCCGCCTATTTCATTTTCTCCATAGCGTGATTTTGAATCTTAGCCGCTGCTCCTTACCGTCGTGAAAGACCGCGCCGTGTGCGCCTAAAGACACCGACTGTCGCCACTTTTATATTTACGACGTATATACGGCTCGGCGCGCGCTTGCCAGAAATCGGCGATTTTATATTTCGTGCAGGCTGCTTCATCGCAAAGCGTGCCTGTGAATAAAATCAAAATTTCATATTGCGGCTATGTTTGTACTTCGCACTAGCCACTTCGCCACGCCCGTAAAATTTACGCTCTTTGCGCCACCCCATCGTATTGTGCTCGCAAAACTCGCGCATAAAATTTGTGCCGTTCATTGTGCTTGCTAGCTTGCACTTCCGTGAGGCGCCGTTTCGTGCCGCAAATACAGCCGCATCGGTCGCTAGCAAATCCGCTCAAATTTAAACGGCTCGCGCGGGTCAAATTCGTAAATTTAGTCCTTCCAAAGCCACCATTTTAGCTTGGCTTTGTCGGGATGGGGAGTGTTTGCGTAGTAGCAAATCATGCGGTAAACGTAGAGGATACACCTGTCGCTGCCGCGTCCGAGCGCTAGCAGACAATACCGCCGAACCCCTCTCCAAGCTTGATGTTATTATTCGGTTCATGCCTGGGCTTTTAACAGTTTGTCAAATTATAAGGCTTTACTCAAAACATTCTTAAAATAGTACAAGTATAAAAATTTTGCTACTAATTTTAGAATACCATTCTCTGTTCCAAAATTGCTAGTCTTCTGAGCTAGCATAGTCCAACGACGAGATCTATTGATCCAATAACATATTATTGTTTCATATTGGTTTCCTTTTGATTATTTTTATGATTATTCTTAAAAATTTATTAAATGTTATTTTTTGTTTTTAAAATCTTAATATCATTTTTGTTATTTTTTATATTAAAATTTTTTATTATGTATTGTTGTGTCTCTGGTGACCAATAAATTTTAAGATATTTTTTTGCCCTAGTGATCGCTGTATAAAAAATATTGTGTGAGATATTTTCTTCAATCTCTCTTGTAATCACTATTTTTACGCTATCATACTCCAAGCCTTGCGACTTATGAATAGAAATAGCATAAGCCAATACAAATGGAATTTTTTCAATATCACCATCATTGTCTGTATTTATATTTTTATCTACACTAAAACCAACAATAGATTTATTATCGTTTTTAGAAATAAGTTCTAAGCCGGCAGTAAAAACATGACTGTCTTCAAAAATCTTATCGACCTCTACCTCAAAATAGAGCTCATTTTCTTCTATTTTGTCTATAATTTTTGTTATTTTTCCTTTTAAATTATTGTGTAAATCGCTTATAAAAAAATTATTATCCACAAATAAAATAGGATCTTCTACTTTAAATTCAAAATTTCCGATTTCAAAAGATTGATTTTTGTTTACTATTTGCAAAAATTTATTAATATTATTTACCCCATAAAGACCATCGTAATTCAAACAAAGCACAATTTCATCATCATATTCTTTCTTAAAAATTTCATCATTTTTTTCGTCTAAATTTAAAAAATATTTCCCCCATACGCCAAATTCTGTTATTGCATTATCTCCATTTTTAAAATTCCTAACACTCTCCCAAAATTTTAACAACTCATCAACATCGGTTCTGTACGGCTTTGTAAGCTCAAACAGGCAATATTTGGGTAAAAAATCTCTTGCTATATTAAACCAGGTACCATACTGTATAGCCTCTATTTGATACGTATCTCCGACTAAAATTAGTTGTTTAAATTTGGCTTTTTCTAATATTTTTACCATATCGGCATTACTAACGGTGCTACACTCATCAATAAAAAGTAACTCGCATTCAATATCTTGACTTTTATCGCCTAAAAATTTTGTAATCGTCCTCGTATTGGCATTATTTGAATTATCGACTTTCGTTTTTAGATTTTCTATAGCTGGATTTGTTTGAGCTAGAAAAATTTGCTTTTGAGACGTATATAAATTTGAAATATAGTTTATTAAAGTCGATTTTCCAGTCCCAGCGGCTCCATAGATAAAAGCAACTTTTGATTTTAAAAAAATCTTATTTATGACATCTATTTTTACTTCGTCATCTATATATTTTTTACAATCCTCTATCTTGGACGCAATAAATTTATCGTAATCAATTATGCCATTTTGAGCCAACTGTTTTAATTGTGTAAGAATTTTCATTACATTTTCTTCGTATTCTTTAATGAAATAATTTCCATTCCAATTACAAATTTCCCGATCTTTATGTTTTTTATAAAGTAAGTTGTTAAAAATCCGAATCAAATTATCCAAATTATTAAAATGGGTTAACTCCTCTTTTTTTGTATATAAAACTCCATTGTCTTGGGTGTTTTGGATTATAAATCTAGTTAGAAACTCATGCTCTCTATTTTTATACTCAATACATTCAAGCAAATCAGATATTTTTGGATTATGCTTGCATAGACCTGAAACAAAGGGCATATTGTCAAAAGGAATACTTTTGTATTCTAAATATAAATTTGATAATTTATTATTTGGTTTGTATTCGTAGCCTACTTTTGGTTTTAAAATTTGTTCTTTTATAATTTTGTTATTCATTTTATAGAGCAAATATCTTAAAACATTGTAACCTTTCGAATTGTTTAAACAAATCTCTCTACATTTTTTTAAGATATTTAGAAAAAATGTCTGTATATGTCCACTACTAATTTCTTGTTCAAATTTAACATATTCACTGCCTTCAAAATAAATGATATCAAGTAAATTGCAGCTATTTCTTGTAATATAGTCATTAATCCTCTGTGCTTCAGTGCTTGAACCAAAATTGCTAACCGTTTTTGTAAAAATCTTAGCAAAATTTTCAAATTCGCATGGTCTTATCGACACTACAATATCCGATATAAGCAGAATAGGCATACTCTTATTTTGAATAAATATATTGGTTTTATCAAGTACTGCTTTTATTGCATAATTGCCATTTATGCTTGTTTTACTAAAAGCCACTATGCGACTAAATTTACTAACATTATCCGTAGCGTTGGTTAAAGTAATCTCATAAATAATTTCTTCTTTTATAAAAACGGGCTTGATTTTCCAAACATAATACCTATTTTTGTTGCTCTTATTTGAACTTAACTTAAAATCTTCAAATTTATTTAGCTCTAATAGAATTTTCTCATAATACTCGTCTAAATTCTTATCTAGTCCTAATGGAAACTTATGTAAATTATTAAGGATTTTTAAATTAAATTTTTTTATACAAAGTTTTTTTAAACGCAACATGTATTCATAATATTTTAACATCAATCGTTCTGAATTATTCTTATCATGTGTATAGTGAGATTCTGATATCTGAAGTAAATTATGAAATTTTATTATGAATCTAAATTCGTTGCTTATACTAGCTACTCTGCTTGGTATTGACGGTATTTTTTTCTTTGCTTCTTCTAAACTTATGTTATCATCTAATCCATTAAGACATAGATTTATATACATCGAACAATGTTCTATTAAATTTCTAAGCTGAGGAAGAATATCTTGTGACAAAAAACCACGATCTTTGAGTATCGAATTGTTATCTATACTTTTACAAATATGTTCATCAATGGCTTTTATTTGATCTAAAATTTTCATAATTTCTCCTTATAACTTAGAAATATTATTAAAAATATGTCGGAAAGCTTTTCGCGCTTATTTTCCTTTATTAAAACACTGCTTTTATAACTCATAAATTTGCCTTAAAATTCGCTCGCAAATTTCGCGCGGATCGGCGCTTTGATAGATCGGACGACCTACCACGATAAAATCAGCCCCCGCCTCGCGCGCGATGCCCAGATCCGTTACTCGCTTTTGATCTGCCGCACTCTCGCCAAACGGCCTTACGCCCGGGCAGAGCGTGATAAAATTTGCGCTTGTGGCGTCCTTTATCAGGCGGCTCTCGAACGCCGAGCAGACCATGCCGTCAAGCCCCGCTTCGTAGCTCATCACGCTAAATTTGCGCACGGCGTCGTTTAAATTTTGTTCATAAACTGCGCTAAATTCCGCCTGATCAAAGCTCGTTAGCGCCGAAACCGCAAGCACCAACGGGCGCGAGTTAAGCTTGTCCAGTCGTTCCATGACCGTAGCCATCGCGCGCTTGCCGCTACTTGCGTGTACGTTTATCATGTCTACGCCGAGCTTTGCGATCTCCTCGGCGGCGTCGGCCATCGTGTTTGGGATATCGTAGAGCTTTAGATCAAGGAAAATTTTAAAATTTCCAAGCCTTTTTAGCCCTTCGATAAAACCCGCCCCGTCGCGCAAATAGGCGCGTAAGCCCACTTTGAGCCAAATTTTATCCGAAAAGTCCGCAAGCCGCTCCGCCAGCTGCAAACATTGCTGCTTCGAGCTCATATCAAGCGCGACGCAGAGCTTCACTGCTTATCCTTGCCGCGTACCACGCCTTTGTTGCCCGCAGGTCTTTTTGAGACGGCGCCTCTGCCGCCCGCAGATTTTTTCGGCGCGGTAGAGATTTTGCGCCCCGCGCTACTTTTGGGCGCAGCATTTTTACCCGCAGCGCTCTTTTTCGATGCCGCGTTTTTGCTAGCCTTGAAATTTCTATCAGCGCTCTCTTTTTTCGGCGCGGCGTCTTTGCCTCGTTCGCCTATCTTAAAATTTTTACTTCGCTCGCCAGTTTTGAAATTTTTGCCCGTTTTTTCCGTCTTAAATTTATCTCCGGCCTTAAAATTTCCCTCCGTTTTAAATTTTTTTCCCGCGACGGATTTTTTGGCGGGCGCACTGCGAGTTTTTAAATTAGCGGGCTTTTTAGACGGTCTGTTTCTGCTTGCCGTAGAATTTTTCGGCGCGCCTCTCCTCTTTGCCTTGGTAAAATTTTCCGTCTCGCCGTCCGTGTCTGCGGGGATGAAATTTTTCGCCGCAACGTTGCTGCCTGAAACAGCGGAGCTTTTCGCCGCAGTGGGCTTGAAATTTTCGCTTGTCGCTGTGGATAGCTCGGAATTTACGCTTGTCGCCGTATTCGGCTTGAAAATTTTATCCGCTGCTATGTTTACGGGGCTATCTTTTAGCGCGTCCAGCACGCCGTTTATAAATCTTGGCGAGATGCCAAGCTCTTTGGCGGAGTTGATCGCTTCGTTGATGACGATGCCCGCGTCCGTATCCGTAAAGCGCAGTTCATACGCTCCGAGCCGCAGTATCGCGCGCTCCAGAGCCGAAATTTCGGCGAGCTTGAATTCCTTTAAATTTTCATCTATCAGCGCATCGACTGCGGCGAGATTTTCGCTAGCACCGCGCAGAAGCGCCAGCGTCCAGTTGCGCTGCTCGTTGCGAATGCGCTTTTCCTCCAGATATTCGTCCGCAAAGTCCTCGCCGCCGCCGTTCATATCTTGGGAGTAAAGCAGCGAGATCGCAGCGAGCCTGGCTTGGTGTCTGGTGGCCATTTTATGCCTTTATGTTGCGAAATAGACTTAGAAGCTCGATCGCGCCGCTCATCGCTTCAAAGCCCTTGTTGCCTGCCTTTGCGCCTGCTCGCTCGATTGCCTGCTCGATATTATCGGTAGTCAGTACGCCGAAAGTTACGGGTGCGCCATATTTTAGCATGGTGTTTGCGATCCCCTTGCTTACCTCAGCGCTTACGTAGTCAAAATGCGGTGTAGAGCCGCGGATAACCGCGCCTAGGCAGACGACGGCGTCGTAGAGCTTGGAAGCTAGCGCCTTTTCAAGCGCGAGCGGGATCTCAAAAGCGCCAGGAACAAGCATCAGGCTTAAATTTTCCTCCTTGCCGCCGTGGCGCAAAAACGCATCGTGTGCCCCCTCGACTAGGCGATCGGTGATGATGTGGTTGAAGCGGGCGTTGATGATTAGAATTTTTTCACTGCCCTTAAGAGCAAGCGAGCCTTCGATGATTTTCATGGTTTTCCTTTGCGTTAAATTTAGCGCTAAGCTTAGCTAAATTCGCCAAAATTCTAAATTAATTTCAGCATCACGGCGCTTGAAATTATGAGAAATAAGAGGGGCGCTTTGTGCGCAGAAATTTTCTCGCGGTGGATGAATACGCCTAGGATCACGGCGCCGATCGTGCCGATGCCTGTGCATAAGCTTAGCATGAGTATGAAAAATACGCGAAGCAGGTTAATCTCCGAGCCCTCTTTTAGCGCGATGATCGTTTAGAGTGAAGCGATACAAGCGTGCCGAGCCCCATGTATAGGACGTATGCGAGCGCCGCGCTATGTATTAAAAGCAAGCATAAATATAAAAAGTTCGCAATCGCGCAGACGACGGTAAATAGCCGCTCGTGCGCACCGGCAGCGCGCTTAGGCCCGTACGGCCGGTCGCACACAAAAAGTGCTCCGATGAGGATGAAAACAAAGCCTTTGGCGTTAATAAACCGCTTAAATTTTAAATTTAAAGTGCGATTGCGATGGCTTAGATTGAAATTTATCTTAAAATTAATCCTAAATAATAAATTTTATTAATCATTTAGAAATTTTAGGATATAATCACCTCAAATCATTTCAAGGAGAGAAAGATGTTTAAACTTAGAGAGTTGCCGTTCGATGCGGCGCACAACGCGGTCGTAAGCAAAGAAACCTGTGATTATCACCACGGCAAGCACCACGCTACTTACGTGGCAAATTTAAATAAACTTACCGAATCGGGCGAGTTTGCGGGCAAGGGGCTTTACGAGATCGTAACGGCTGCTAGCGGCGGGCTTTTCAATAACGCCGCGCAGGTTTACAACCACGATTTTTACTGGGATTGCATCGCAAAGCCTAGCGAGCCATCTGCGGAGTTAAAATCGGCGCTAGCGGAAAATTTTGCGGATTTTAAAAGCGAGTTTTTGGCTGCTGCTACGGCGCATTTCGGCTCGGGCTGGGTGTGGCTCGCTTACGATCCAAAATCAGGCAAGCTTTGCATCAAAGCGACCCAAAACGCCGCCACACCGGTAACAGAAGGGCTCGTGCCGCTTCTAGTCGTGGACGTTTGGGAGCACGCGTATTACATCGATGAGCACAACGCGCGCCCGAAATATTTGGAAAAATTTTACGCGGGCATCAACTGGGAGTTCGTCTCAAGCGCCTACGAATGGGCAAAAAAAGAGGGTCTCGGCTCGGTGAAATTTTACATCGATGAGCTTCACGGCAGAGATTAAATTTTAAAATTTAAGCGGACGCGGCGATACAAAGATCTGGGTCCGTCGCGCTCGCTTGCGTAAATTTTAAATTGCGCGGGCACGCACAAACGGAAGCGGCGCTACCCGCAGAGCTAAAATCCGTTTAAACGCATAAATCCGAGTAGAGCGGATACGGCTCGCGTAGTACACAAAGCTGAAATCTCTTAAGCGCTCGTAGGTTCGCTGCGGACGATAATAGCTGCCCGCAAATCGCTTAAACGTATCATGGATTTGCTATAGGCTCAGGCTCGCTGCAGAGGTAACTGCTGCGGCACTTGGTGCGCTTAAAATTTTAATTCAGAGCTAGCGGCTAAATTTTAAGGCCTTTCTTGAGATTTAGCCGCAGCAATACCGCTTTTCAATCTAACTTTTAAATTTAAAATTTCATCAAAACCCGGGCGCTAAATTTAATCAAAATTTTAGCCTAAAATCATCCAAAGTCCGATCGCGCACATCAGCACCGAGCAGAAAATTTCGAGGTATTTCAGATGGGTTTTCAGCAGATTTTTTAGCACCGCTCCGCCCAGCGCGTAGATGCTGAGGCAGATGCTTTCGCTCACGCACAAGATCGCCACGAGGGCGAAGGTGCGCGCACCGAAAAGATTATCCGCGTCCAAAAATGGCGGAAAGAGCGCGGTGAAAAATATCCACGCCTTGGGGTTTGAGACCGCGACTACGAGGCCTTGGAAGAAGATATTTTCGCTGCGCTTTTGTTTTTGCAGCTTGAAATTTCCGCGCGCTAAAAAGGTCGCGACGCCCAGATAGAAGATATACGCGCCGCCTAAAATTTTAATCGCGCTAAGCGCCGCAGGGTGCGCAAGCAGAATACCCGCGACGCCGAATATGCACGCAAGCGCCACGGCTGCGACGCCTAGCACCTGCGCCAGCAACGCGGGCAGCGCCCTAAGATAGCCGCGCGCGATGCCGAGATTTAGCGCGTAGGTCATGTTGATGCCCGGCATCAGCGATATCGGAAAGATCGTAAAGAAAAACAGAAGCATTGAAAACCCCTAAATTGCGGCTAAATTTTAAATTTTATCTCTCGCGATACGGCGCCGCTGCGATAGATTTTAAAATTCTAAAATTTAACGCGCTGCGCTGAGGCGAATAAAATTTTAAAATTCCGCCGCGCCGCACCCAAACTTTTCTTGGGGCGGGAAGGGGGCCCCAATTGCGAGGTCGCTCCCCTTCCCGCCCCAAACCCCACCTAACCCCCGACGACGCTTTACAAGGGGCAGGCTACGCCTGCGCTGAATTTATATTATAACTGCGGTGCAGTGTCTCGCACCTAGTCGCAAGACCGCCGTGCCGCAAGTTTCAATACAATGTGTCGCACCGAGTAAAAACTCACGCCGCAGTGTGTGTAACAGAGCGAATGAAAATTTAAAATTCTACACGCCTTGGCATAAAATATATTGCGGCGAAGCGAGCTGCGCCGCCGCGGGTAAATTTTAAATTTAAAACTCTCGCGGCTTTAAATTTAGCCGAAAATCCCGTATCCGAAGATCACCGCGATGATAAGCGGCAGGATAAATTTGACGTACAAAAACCAAACTCCCGCGAGCCTCGCGCTCAGATCGCCTTCGTTGGTGAGCTCGTAGATCGCATCCTTTTTCAGCACCCAGCCCACGTAGATGCAGCACAGAAGCGCCGTTAGCACGAAAAATATGTTCGCGCTTACGAAGTCGAAAGCGTCGAAAACCGAGCGCCCCAGAATTTTAACGTCCGCAAGCACGCTGCTTGAGAGTATGCAGGGCAGGTTGCCGAGCACGAAGACGCCGCCGAGCGTTAAATTTACCGCCTTTAGCGTCGAAAAGCCGAAGCGTTCCTCGACGAAATTTATGATGACCTGATAGATCGTGATCGACGTCGTAAGCGCAGCGATAAGCAAAATCGAGAGAAAGACCACCGCGACGGCGTTGCCGAACGGCATGTGCGAAAACGCGATCGGAAGGCTCTTAAAAACTAACGACGAGCCGCTGCTCGGCTCAAGCCCCGCGCTAAAGAGCGACGGGAAGATCATAAAGCCCGCAAGCACGGCGATGAGTGTGTTTACGACTGCGGTAATAGTGGCTGTTTGCATCAGCTTCTCGTCTTTGTTGAGGAAGCTCGACAGCGTGATCATGACGCCGAATCCGAGCGAGAGCGCGAAAAAGACCTGTCCCAAAACGTCGATCAAAAGTTTGGGCGTGATCTTTGCAAAATCGACGCCGAGGTAAAATTTCACGCCCTCCTTTGCTCCTTCGAGCGTTAAATTTGTAAGGATCACCGCGATGAAGCACAAAAATAGCGCGGGCATTAGAAATTTTACGAATTTTTCTATCCCCTCGATGATGCCGTTTTTCAAAATGTACCAGTTGATCGCTATGAAAACGATCGTGTAAGCTCCGACGCCAAGCGGGCTGTTTTCGATGTGATCTGAGTAGAATTTCTGCGTGAATGCGGGGTCTGTAATCCGCGCGGAGAGGTCGAAGTTGCCGCTTACGATGTTTACGATGTAGGTTAGCACCCAGCCGCCAAGGACCATATAGTAGGCTAAAATTCCAAACGCGCCGATTACGCCCATGATGCCTACGATCTTCCATGCGGGCTTTATGCGTGAGCCGTCCTTTTTAGGCGCTGCAAAGGCATCGACGCAGTTTCTTAGCGCGCGACGTCCGATGACGTTTTCTACTAAGATCATCGGGATTCCAAGCACGATCATCGCGATACAAAACACGAGCACGTAGGCGCCGCCGCCATTTTCGCCGACTAAATACGGAAATCGCCACGTGCAACCAAAGCCGATCGTGGCGCCTGCGACGGTTAAAATATATGTGAGCTTGCTGCTCCAGGTCTGTCTCGGCACGCTCCCTCCTTAAAATTGCTCTTTTTTGAGCTTGTCGAGGAAGTCCTCGATATTGTATTTGGCGCGGTAAGCCTCGCTGATGAGATGGACTATGATATCGCCGAGATCGACGACGCTCCATTCATCGCCGCTTTCGATAGCCAAAAACTCCTCGCCGAGCGGCTTAAGCGCGCTTTTTAGCTCCTCGATAAGCGAGGCTGCGTGGCGGGAGGTTAGCGTAGTAGCGATTACTACGAGTTTTGCGATGTATTCGCGCTCACTCATATCGATGATCTGGACATCTTCGGCTTTCTTTTCGTTTAAAATTTCGGCGATCCGCTCCGCCCTTTGCTTTGGATCTTGCATATCTTTCCTTTTATAAAATTTTATGACCTCTGCTGCGATCTTGGGCGGGATTTCGCCTTTGAAATCTCGCCTAAAACCGCTTGAGCTCGCATCTACGGCAATCTCGAAGCGCCTTAGAGCCGCCCACTGCCGCGGGATCTCGTAGCCGGGTCTCGTAAGCACTACAAACTCCGCTAATTTCTGCAACTCGCCAAAATCGCGCCATTTATGAAGCTCTGCTAGGTTGTCGGCACCCACGACGATGTAGAGCTTTGAGACTATATCCGTGTCGCCTGTGCTACCTATGCAATTTACTGCGTTGCCTGCGCTATGCGCGTCGTTCGTATCATTTATGTCGCTCGCATTGCTTGCGTTGTTTGCTTGGCCTGCGCCGTTTGCGTTACCATTTGCTTTACTTGCGCTGCTTATGTTATTTGCTCTACCCATGCCGTTTGTTTCATTTGCGCTACCGCTTACGTTGCATACGCCGTCTGCGCCGCCACTTGGAATTTTATTCGCGCCTGAAATTTCATCCGCATCCGAACTCTCGCTCGCTATGCTACTTGGAATTTCGCGGTTTTTTGCGTTTGAAATTTCGCTCGCATTTGAAATTTTATCTGCGTTTTGGATTTTACTCGCGCCGTCCTTGCTATCCACCTTGCTTTGCGAAATTTTGTCCATTTCGCTTTTGCTACCAACCGAAATTTGATCCGCCATTCCGCCCTGCAGAGCTTCGTTTTTTGCGTTAGCGGGGATGCTCGTCCTGCCCGCACTATCGGCGGAGCAGGTATCGCCGCTTAGAATTTTACCTATATCGCACGACAAAGCCCCGTCCGTCTTCTCGGGTAAAATTTCGTCTGCACTGTCCGAAACATAAGCACAGGCAGAAATTTTATTCTCAATATTTGCGCCGTTAGGTAGAGCCCTATCCGTTACGGCTGTCGGGGTTTCGCTCGCCGAGGCTGCCGTCTCCGCCGTGATTTTGTCGTGTATGCCGTATTTTTCTAGCAGAAATTTCACGCTTTGTATCGTGGGTACCGGCACGTTTTGCGAAATTTCATAATCGCTCACCTCCACGCCCGGGGTGTCGCTCCACAGCGCGCGGCACCATCTAAGCCGCAGCTGCGGCGGTGCCGAAAAGCTTTTTTTAAACGGGTTTAGAAACGACGGCATTATGACCAGCAAATCGGGCTTTAGGCTTGATAAAATCGCCTTTACCGCGGCGTCGTGTCCTGCGTGCGGCGGATCGAAACTGCCGCCGAAAAGTGCGATCTTCACGCGCTCGCTCCGCGCCGTTTCATGCTGCAAAATTTCTCGTCCTTCGCCGCAAATTCTGCGCCGTAAAATCTTGCGCGTCGCAATCTTTCTTTATGAAATTTTACGTCGCAAAATTCCGCTTCGCCAAATTTTGTTTTAAAAAATCCTGCGTTTTGCAGCGCGGCGCAAAGGCTAGGACTGCGTCGCAGCCCTTTTGCGGCGGCAAAATTTAAAAGCGCGCCATCGCGGAATTTTACTCCGCCGAATTTCGCTGCGTTAAATTTCATTTTAAGCTCTAAATTTGGCGTCTGGAACTTCATCTCCTGAAATTTCGCGCCGTGAAATTTAGCCGTATAAAATTTCGCAGTGCGAGTTAAAAAACCCGTCTCGCGCAATTCTGCTTTGTAAAATTTAACGCCGCGATCCATAAATTTTTCCGCGCAAAATCCAGCGGCTGCGAAGCGGACGTTAGAATTCGGGTTTTTGTAAGGCTTTCGCACGGGCCGCCTACATATATTTTTCTAAAACGCGCGGAATTTCGATGCTGCCGTCCTTGCGCTGGTAGTTTTCCATCACCGCGATCAGCGTGCGGCCGACCGCGAGCGAGGAGCCGTTTAGCGTGTGAACGAGGCTGTTTTTCTTTCCGTCTTTGAAGCGGATCTTGGCTCTGCGCGCCTGAAAATCGCGACAGTTGCTG
This sequence comes from uncultured Campylobacter sp., assembly GCA_937990735.1. Taxonomy (GTDB): domain Bacteria; phylum Campylobacterota; class Campylobacteria; order Campylobacterales; family Campylobacteraceae; genus Campylobacter_B. The sequence continues at coordinate 40,813 of CALKQT010000100.1, forward strand.
ATCGAGCTGATCTCTCTGTATTGGTTCTGCCCCGGCAGCCAAACCTCCAAATCCACGGTCTTTGCGGCGCTAAAGCCCAGATCGCCGCTGCAAAGCAGCATGTGTCTATGCGGAAGGCCTAGGCTAGCTAGCAGATCGCTTGCGCATGAAATCATCTCCTCAAGCATCTTTGCGCTATATTCGGGACGCGTGATGGCGACGAGCTCGACTTTCTCGAACTGATGCTGGCGGATCATGCCGCGCGTATCGCGCCCCGCCGAACCCGCCTCCTTGCGAAAGCAGTGGCTGTAGCTGGTGAGCTTGATCGGCAGCTCCTCGCTGCGTAAAATTTCATCGTTAAAGAGATTTGTCGCCGTAACCTCGCTCGTAGGGATGAGGTAGAGGTTTTGCTCCTCGTCGTCAACGCGGTAGAGGTCGTCTTTAAATTTGGGCAGCTGACCCGTGCCGTAGAGGATCTGATCGCGCACCAAAAACGGCATATTTACGAGCTCGAAGCCGCGCGAGTTATTAAATTCGATCATGTAATTGATGAGGGCCATATTCAGCTTTGCGCCCAGCCCGCGGATCGCGGTGAAGCGGCTGCCGCTGAGTTTGACGCCGCGCTCGAAATCAAGCCATCCCAGCGCCTCGCCGAGCTCGAAGTGCTGCTTGGGCACGAAGTCGAACGTGCGCGGATCAAGCACCTTTTTGATACAGACGTTTTCGTTCTCGTCCGCGCCGATCGGCACGTCGTCGTCGATGATATTCGGCACGCACGCGGCGATCGCCTCTAAGTTTTGCTCGCGCTCATTTACGAGCTCGCTTAGGCCTTGGATCTTTTGCTTGTTTTCCTCAAGCTGCGATTTTAGCGCGCCTACGTCCTTACCTTCGCGCGCGGCGAGGCCGAGCTCCTTGCTCTTTGCATTTTGCACGGCTTGAAGATTCTCTAACTCCGTCTTTTTAAATTTTAGCTCGTTGTAGGCATCCAGTAGCGATTGAAGGGTTTGCGGCGGGACTTTTTTGGCGATGAGTTTTTTATTAAATTCGTCGAAATTCGTCTCGATAAGTTTTAAATTTATCATTTTCTGCCTCTTTTTGGTAATTTAAATTGCGACATTTTAACTAAAGTTTGCTTTAAATACTCAAAATAAACCCACATTTAAGCAATACGGATGAAAAAAAGTGATACAATTCCGTAATATTTTATTATGAAAGGTATTACATGAAGGCAAAATTTGCTTTTTTAGGAATTTTCGCGGCGAGCCTTGCTTTCGCACATTTCGGCGTTCTTACAACGGATAAAAATGTCGTAGAGGATCAAAAAGATGCTACTTTAAAGCTAAATTTGGAATTCTCCCATCCGTTTTTACAGGAGTCTATGAATCTACAAAAGCCTGCAGAATTCGGCGTTTTTATTGACGGCGAGAAAAAATCGCTCCTAGGTAGCCTAAAAGAGCAGAAAAAGGGTGAAAATTCCTATTTCGCGGCGGAATTTAAAGCGGACAAGCCATCGCTTTTAGCGTTTTATTTCGATCCGAAACCCTATGCCGAGCCGGCTGAGCGCAAGATGATCCGCCATATCACCAAAACCTACGTCGATGCTTACGGTGCGGGCGAAGGCTGGGATAAGCCGCTCGGGCTAGAGGCGGAGATCGTACCGCTCGTACGACCTTATGCGCTGTATGCGGGCGAGATATTTAGCGGAGTTTTTTTACTGCACGGAAAGCCCGTCCCGGGCGCGGACGTGGAGATCGAGCTATATAACGATAAGGGCTACAAGGCCCCTAGCGAGGCGCATGTCACGCAGGTCGTTAAAACCAACGGCGCGGGCGAGTTTAGCTTCGTAATGCCGGTTGCCGGCTGGTGGGGTTTTGCGGCTCTTAGCGAGGAGGAAGCCGCCAAAGGAAGCGAGCAGCCCGTAAATGAGCTGGGAGCCGTGCTTTGGATCAAAGCAGACGAGCTGAAAAAATAGGGGGGCGGCTCGGTGAGATCTCTTTTTTCGGGCGAAATTTGCGCCGCCGCGGATAAATTTACGCTTGAGCGGAGCTTTGAAATTTTATTTTCGCGCGTTTTGCTTGGCGGTGTAAAATTTCCAGCGAATTCTGCGGCTGAAATTTTACGAGGTAGAATTTTGTCGTTTTGCATCCGCGCAAAGTCTGCGTCTCGGGGTTTGGTTAAAACTTTACGGAGCAAAATTCCGCCGAGTAAAATTTTAAGTAACGAAGCTCTGCTGCGTGAAATTTTGCTCGATAGAAGTTCACTCTTAGGAGCTTCGAGCCGTAAAATTTCATATCCATGGTTTTGCGAGCGTAAAATACCAGCACGTAAAATTTCGTTTTTTGAAATTTTGCAAACCCTGCCTTTTAAAATTTCACAGGCTCTGTTTTGTCGCGCAAGCACCGCGCCGAGATCGCTCGGAGCCTTAAATTTCGCGTTGCAAAATCCGCTTGTCGCTCTTACAAATGTAGCAAGCGAAAATTCTTGCGCCATGCAAGCCGTAAAATTTATCAAATTTGCCGGTTCCGCAAGCAGTTCCGAGACCGCTCCGAGTCTTGCGCTGGCAGCCGCCGCAAATAGGACGCAAGCCGCGAGTTTTACAGCCGCAAATTTTGCCGCGATTAAAGCCGTAAAAGCAAGTTTTATAGCAATCAAAGCGATTATCGTAAAGGTCGCAAATGCCTTAAATTTAGCTACTTCGCACATTTTTGCCCGTCTAAAAAACGGGAGCGATTTAAAGGAGGCGAGCCGTGCACATTAGCGAAGGAGTTTTGAGCGCGCCCGTGCTGCTTGCAGGTTGGGCGGTTACGGCGCCTGCCGTGGCGGCGATTTTATGGCGCGTAAGGCAGTCTGAAATCCCGAAGATCGCATGTTTTAGCGCGCTATTTTTCGTCGCCTCTTTCGTTCACCTGCCCGTGGGCGTCAGCTCCATGCATTTGATGCTAAGCGGGCTCGTGGGCGCGTTTTTGGGCTCACGCGCGATCTTGGCGATTTTCGTTGCACTTTTTTTGCAAGGGGTATTTTTCGGCTTCGGAGGGCTTAGCGTGCTCGGCGTAAATACCGCAGTCATCGGCTTTCCGGCGGTTTTGGGCAGACTCTTTGCCGCCGCCGCAAAAGCGCAAGAGCTAAAAGTGCGCACGCAAAAAATTTATCTATTTTTAGCGGGTTTCGTGCCGATCGTCTGTTCGATGCTGCTTCTTGATCTCGTGCTTTTCATCAGCGGACGGGAGTTTTTTGCTATCGCGACGCTCATCTCGCTCGAAGGAGCGATTCTAGCTGTTTTGGAAGGTATCATCACCCTTTTTGCGCTTAGCTTTATTGCGAAATTTTACGGCGGACAGAGGCGATGAGAGCACTATTTTTCTTGACGGTTTTGAGCTCCTTCGCATTTTCGCATGCGCTTCATCTTTTTGCGACGCAAGAGGGCGATAAGGTGGAGATTTATAGCTATTTTTATAAAAATTCTCCCTGCATGGAGTGCGAAGTTTTAATCAGTGCGGACGGGCGCGAAATTTTGCGCACTAGGACCGATAAAGAGGGACTTGCGAGCATAAAGATCCCAGCTAAAAATTTTACTATTAAAATTTACGGAGGTGCAGGGCACGGCGCGCAGATGGAATTTAGCGCCGAAGACTTTACGCCGCAGGATTCCGGTGATCCTGAAAATTCCACGCCGCAAAATTCTGAACCTCAAAATTTAGACGCCGCTAAAAATTTCGCGTCCAAAGCCCGCGCGTCCAAAAATATCGCGCCGAAAGCTAGTACGCCTGAAAATAAAATTTTAAGCACTTCTGAGCCTTTGCAAAATTCAGCCTCGCAAAGCATCTCGCCGAAAGAAAGCCCTAAGAGCGATATTAGGAGCATGGCATTTCAAAGCCAGTCCGCCGAGGCGCCTAAAATCGCGCTTTGTTTGGCTTTGATTTTCGGCTTTTTTGCTTTGATGTGGCTAGCTAAAAGAGCGCGCAAATGAGCCCCGCCGTATCGCTGCTCGCGTTTTTCATCTTCAGCTTCGGCGTCGGACTTAGCGGGCAGCTTTATGCGGCGTTTTTTGCCCCGCCGCTACTTCTTTTTGCGCTTAAAATTTCGATTGCGCGCGCGGCCTGCACAAGGCTTGCGGTATTAAATATCTTTGCGATCTTAAGTGCGTTAAGCCCCGCCATAGTCGGCAACTACGAGCTTGCGGGCGTGATATTTTTGCGCGCTAATTTGATAATGGCGTTTGCGATTTTGCTATTTTACGGCAAGGACGAATATTTTTTCGCGCGCGGATTTTACGGGCTCGGGCTCGGGGAAAAGCTAAGCTCTTTGGTGTATTGCTGCGGGCGATTCGTAAATTTTTTACGCTCGGATCTAGCGAGGCTGCAAGCTCTTTTGCGGATGCGCGGATTTGTAGGGACGAGCGGAATTTTCACCTATAAAATTTATGCAAATTTAGTCGGGATTTTAGCGATTTCGGCGCTTGAGCAAGCAAGAAATTTAAGCCTGGTGATGAGCGCGCGAGGGTTTTGCGGCAAGCTATTTTACGAACGTCGCGAGGGCTTGAGCATCTCGGAGGCGTCATTTTTGGCGTTCGTGCTGGCGTGCGTATCTGTTAAAATCGGAGCTATCTTATGAGTTGCTCGCTTAAGGCGTATGGAATAAGCGCTAAAAACGGCGAGCGAGAAATTTTTCGCGGCGTAAATTTGAGCGTAGGACATAAGGAAAAAGTGGCGATCTTGGGCGCGAACGGGCAGGGCAAGACGAGCCTGCTTCAAATTTTAGGCGGCCTAAGGCAATGGGGCGAGGGCGAGATCGAGCTTTTCGGCGAGAAGCTTGAGTGTGCGGAGGATTTTGCAAAATTTCGCCACGAGATTGGGTTTTTGTTTCAAAACAGCGACGATCAATTCTTGTGCGCGAGCGTGTTTGAGGACGTCGCATTTAGCCTGCGTGCGCAAAATGAGCGGTTAAAACGAGCACAAAATGCGGAGCAAAGACGTGGAATTTTTTCTAAATTTTTTGGTCGTAATGCGCAAATTTTAAGGCAGGGCAGCGAAAACGACCATCTAAAAAAGCTTGAAATTTTAAGCGAAGAGAAGATCGAGCGCAAGGTGCTAGAGACGCTGCGACGTTTAGGTATTGAGCATCTACGCGAGCGGGTGCCCTTTCATCTAAGCGGCGGCGAGAAAAAGCTAGTGGCGCTTGCGGGCGCGCTGGTATGCGAGCCTAGGATACTGCTACTGGACGAGCCTACGACGGCACTTGATGAGGCGATGCAGGAGCGCGTGGCGGGGATTTTGGCGGAGCTTGACGTAAGCGAGATCATCGTTTCGCACGATAAAAGTTTCATCGATAAAATCGCAGATAAAATCTATTATTTGAAATCGGACGGCTTGTATGAAGGTCCATGATAAGTTTATCGTTTAAAATCAAGAGGCTTGTATAAAAGTCCATAATGGCGACCCTTGCGGGATTTGAACCACGCGTTTTCGCACTGAGAATGCAACGTCCTGAGCCACTAGACGAAAAGGTCAAGAAGCGGCATTATAGCGACAAAAACAAAATTTTAGATAAAATACTAAATGTGGTGTCTTAATATGACTATGAATTTTTTGGAATTTTAAAGAACGACACAGTGCTTATTGAGCTACGTTATTTAGATTAAAATTTAAAGTGCGATGGATATAATTTTAATTTTAGTCAATCGCACTTATTTTTGAGATAAATTTGGGATGTAAAATTTTATGATTTGGCTGAAATTTATATGCGAGACGGAGATTAGCCTATCTTTTCCATCGCCTTGTTTTTAAACGCTACGGGATTGGTGATATACGGGAAGCTAACCGCCGTGCCGCCAGTCCCTCGCACCACTACGGTACCGCAGCCGAAAATTCGCCCGAGGACACCTTGCGCCACAGATAGGCTCTCGATTTTCTCGTATTTCAGCTCTACCGTGTCGCGGCTGACAAAGCCTGCTTTACCGATTATACGCTGATTTGTAATGGCAAGCTCGTTTGTTTTAAAAACAATCAATCCTTTAAGCAACGCCAGTATAAAAACTCCAAATAATATGACAAAAATTTCGTAATCACCTTTGCTAAATATAAGCAACGCAATGATTAAAAAAACAATAGCGGGAATGAAAACTGCCCAGTGAATTTTAGCTTTCGCAACTATCTCTTCGCCTTTTAGAAGGTTAGACTCTATATAACCCATGAAATTATCCTTTAAAAAAAATTATTTGAATTATACCCCCCCCCCCATTAATCTCAGCTTAAATTTCATGCAGTGAGTCGTGTAATGGCGCGGATTGAATGATCGGAATTTGCGCGTAAATTTAGATTAAATTTTACTTTATCGGCTGCGAAATTCAGCGCAAAATTTATGGTTAAATTCTGCGCACTAGGCTTTTAAAATTTTAAATTTAGCGGCGCAAAACTGCCCCGCTCGCGGCCTGGCTATCGCTCTATACTGCGTAAATTTTATCAAAACACTAAGGCTTAGTGAAGCTCGCGGGGTAAATTTATAAATGCGCTAAATTTTATTGCAATACATTTGAAATTTTTAGCGCGCGATATGCAAACTCGCTGCGCTTGAAGCACGCCCTTGCATATAGAATTTATTAGCGCAAAGTACGAAAATCGGCTAGCGTGCGCAACGGTGCGAAATTAAAATTTAAGCTCGCTAGTCTAAATTTGAAATTTTATAGCCGCTCGCTCTAAAATCCGAGCGCTTTTTGAATTGCAAGCGTCTGGGCTACGACGCGCTCTAGCTGCTGCAAATTTAGCATATTCGGTCCATCCGAAAGTGCGTGGGCGGGATCAGGGTGCGTCTCGTAAAAAAAGCCGTCCACGCCCACGGCCGCCGCCGCTCGCGCGAGATACGGCACGAAGCGCGAATCTCCGCCGCTCGTAGCGCCGATACTAGGCATCTGCACGCTGTGCGTCGCGTCAAAAATGACCGGCGCAAACTCGCGCATGATCGGTAGCGAGCGCATATCAACAATCAAATTTCCGTAGCCGAAGGTACTGCCGCGTTCGGTGAGCCAAACGCCGTAACGGCGCGCCAGATCGTGCATCCCTTCGCCGCTTGGCTGCGAGGCGCTTTGAGCAGAATTTGCAGCGCCTTCGGTACTGCAAGCATGGGCGGAATTTTGCGCGTCCGATCGTGCGCTGCAAGAATTTTGCGCGCCTAGCGCGGAAGAGCCGTCATTCGCACCGCTTCGAGCGCCGCTTTGCACGCCGCAAATTTCGGTATCGCTAGAGCAGGCGCTGTTTTGAGCAGCCTTTGTACCGCCAGATGCCGCGCCGCTTTGCGGGGTATAAGCCCGTGCGCTGCGGGTTTGCAGCACCTTTTCGACGCTGTGTTTCATCGCCTGCGGCGATAAAAACTGACCCTTTTTGATATTTACTACCGCTTGCGTGCCGGCTGCGGCGACGAGCAGGTCGGTTTGGCGGCACAAAAACGCCGGTATTTGCAGCACGTTGGCGACGCGTGCGACGGGCCCCGCCTGGTAGCTCTCGTGGATGTCGGTTAAAATTTTATAACCGAACTTTTCCTTTACCTCGGCTAAAATTTCACAGCCGCGCTGCAATCCCGGGCCACGGAAGCTTGAGATGCTGGTGCGGTTGGCTTTATCGAAGCTGCTTTTAAAGTAAAATTCCACCCCGTCCATTTCGTTAAATTTGCGTAAACTTTCCGCGACTTTCATTATCAACTCGCGACTTTCGATCACGCAGGGTCCTGCGATCAGTATCATGAAATATCCTTTTTTAAAATTTGCGCGATTTTAGCGAAATTTTACTAACTCTTAATAGGGCTTGCCGAAAAATTTTTCGTAATGCTCGTAAAAGCGCTTGTAGTAGGGATTTGAGTAGCGTTTGCGCATGCCGTAGTTGTAGCACTCGATCGTGTCTTTGATATTTTTGTCTTTGGCGTTCCAACATTTGCGTAGGATTTTAGCGCATTTGGTGAGGTTATACATCGGATTAAATATATAATCGATCTCGTTTTGGCTGAAATTTACGGCGTTTAGCTGCCCGAGCCCCACGTCGATACTAAAGCCATCCTCGTACAGATATTTGGCGATCTGCACGGCATAAATTTCGTTTGCCGGTATGATCGTAACGACCCATTTGCTGGAATTTAGGCTGTAGTTGCTCGTTTTGATGCGGATATTTTGATTGCGCAGGCTTGCGAAATAATCGGCGTTTGCTTTGTTTGTCAAAAAGGAGATCGTGTAGGGCTCGAAGTCGCTTTCGATTTTGACGATGGTGTATAAAATTTCAGGCTTTACCCCTTCGTTTTGCGCTACTGCGGCGATGGCGTTTACGATCTCGTTCGGCGAGTAAGCGGGGGCTTGAAGCGCTAAAAACAGGGCGAAAACCAACTTTTTCATCTAAATTTACCGAGCCTTTGATAAAATTTTATGTCGCAAGTATAGCACAATTTCAGTCTTTTCATCATTGTTTAAGTGAAAATTAATCGTATTGGATATATAATCACATTTCTTTTTTAAACCCAAATGGTCGCTTAGCTCAGCTGGTAGAGCGCCACCCTTACAAGGTGGATGTCGCAGGTTCGATCCCTACAGCGACCACCATTTTGAAATCCTTGGATTTCATACTTCTTTAGCACTTGCACCGCAAGTGTGATTTTTGGTGCGACGGTAGTTCAGCTGGTTAGAATGCCGCCCTGTCACGGCGGAGGTCGTGGGTTCGAGCCCCATTCGTCGCGCCACTTCTTACGATGTCTTGCTAGCTCAGTAGGTAGAGCATCTCACTTTTAATGAGGGGGTCGTTGGTTCGAAT
>CALKQT010000101.1 GCA_937990735.1 uncultured Campylobacter sp.
TTGCAAAAGTGATTTTATGCCCTAAAATCGTAGGGCTGCACCCATATAGGCATAACGCTACAAAAGATATAACAAAATTTCTCATTTATTCTCCTTATTAAATCTATTTGTAATATCATTATATGGATAAACATGATTGATATAAAATGGATTATGTATTTTATATGTGTAATCGTTATATTTTATCTCCACGCCGTTTATAACATTGCTCCAAAATGTCGGTATAATAATAGCACTAGGATGACTCACCAAATCATATTCATAGTTATAGGTATTTTCTCCAAATTGGATATTAAATGGCGTTCCTGCGTATATAGTCTTTTTAGGATGCTTATCGAAATTTTTTAACCCAGAATTTAAAATCGCACTTCCTTGAGAGTGCCCTATGACTACATTGTCATTTTTTATCTCATGCCCCACCTGTCTCGCAATTCCTGTAGTAAACGGCAATAAATCTATACCGGTTTCAAGTATATCAGAAAGAAATCCTCTGCTCGGATTATATAAGACCTTATAATCTTCGCCTACCATATAGCGAGCCTGATCGTTTGCATTATTTTCATCCGTCAAAATTCCATTAACAAAAGCCTCTTTGATTTTGGATTACCTAGTATCTTAAATTTGGGATCACCCGTTGCTATCACCCCTATGTTGGCTAACAAACCTCCGTTGTCCTCTTCGCTAGGGATTAAACCTAAAGAGTAGGTGCCTAAGAAATTTAACCCTTTTGCAATGGTTCTTTCAAAAGCATTGTTTGAATTCTTACTCGGCATATGATTTGATAACGAATCCGTAAGAAGTAGAAGCTCTTTTTTGATTTGATCTCGTCCATCCTGGCTAAAAAATCTATGATCTATATCAGCCTTTGCGGATGAGTACAAATTACTATTTACGATATCTTTTTGTATTTTAGCCGTATCCCTATTTAGTCTGCTTAGTTCATCCGAGCCAGCTTCATTATTGATTATTAGACTGCCGCGTCCTACGGTAGCTAAAGTTTTATCTAAGCGTACCGAATGCGACCTGCTTAGCGATACGCTTGATGAGCTGAAATTTTTGCTATCTTCCTTGGTTACCCTTTCTCTTATAGACTTGACCGTATTTTGAATGTGCTCGGCACTTAAGTCGTCTTGTTTTAATCTATCGTTCTCTTTACTTTCAGCGCCCTTGCTCTCTTTAGCTTGAGCACTCTCGCCCTCTTTACTTCCGCCTTCTCCTTGTTGCGGATCTTTAAGAGCATAATTTGCCCCTATGCTTAAAGAATTTGATTTATCGTATCTGGTGTTGCTTAAATTTGAGAATGTTAGGCTGTCTGTTTTTAATCTAAGCTTGCCGTTATCTATGAAATTTCCGCTCTCATCATAGTAGCCTGCAGCTATTAATGAGCCTTTCAGATCGGTATTAG